>JAQGPC010000098.1 GCA_028293285.1 Pedosphaera sp. | reverse complement strand
TGCGTCATCAGCACATTGATCTGGAACGCCGCAACACCAATTGTCGCCGGAACCATTTGCCGCAGCACCCGCCGCACTGTTTCATCATTCCACGGCGAGGCCCAATGATACCGGAACCCTTCCCTATGCAATGAAGGCAGTTGAAAAGCTGCCTGCGCCACCCCTGCCAACAATACTCCAATCGCCAGCGCAAATATCTGCTCGCTCAACTCCCTTCCCATGTGCGGAGCCAGCCACAACACCGACGCAATCATCACCACATTCAGCACCGCCGCTCCAATGGCAGGAATAAAGAAGTGTCCCCGCGCGTTAAGCATCCCCATGAAAACCGCTGTCAGGCAAACCAGCAATACATACGGAAACATCACCCGCAACAGGCGCAACATCAGGTCCGTCTCCGCTTCAAAGTGCCCCACCTCCAACGCCAGCGAAACCCCGATCATTCCCAACCCAATGATCACGCACGAAGCTATTATCAAACCCGAAATCACCGCATTGGCCGACCGCCACATCTCCGCTTCACTCGCATTCTTTTCCTTGTCCTTGAAAATCGGGATGAACGACGCCGTCAACGCCCCTTCGCCCAAAAGCCGTCGGAAAAGATTGGGCACCATGAACGCCAGTTGGAACGCGCCCGCCTCCCAGCCATCCGCCATGAACCGCGCATAAATCATCTCCCGCACCATCCCCAGCACCCGGCTGGTCATGGTGGCCGCAGCCATCGCACCCGATGATTTTAACAACTTCGACATCGCCAGCGGAGTGTAAGCCGTGATGCCCAACGTTCAAGGTTGAAACCCAAAACTTTGAATTTTAAACCCTCCGCTCGCACTGGATTTTTCCACACCTTGAACCTGTCAGCATGGGGATGATCATTCCGAAGGACTCGCAGCAACCCATTGGCAACTGGCGCTGTAATTCAAAAACCAGCCTGGATTATTTTTAAAACCGGTGAAGTGAGGCTCCGCCGAACTCTAACTTTTTTCTTCCATCCACCGGGCAGGATTACATCCTGTCAAACCTCAAAACCCAATCTCATCACCATCCCGCAAAAAGGTGATATCCACTCCCGGCAAACATTTCGCGGCAAGCTGCTTCGTCTTTTTCAAATTCTCCCACAGGGGTCGCGCCAGGTGCGTAAAAGCCAGCCGCTTGATTTTATGTTCCCGCAGGTAAACGAACAAATCCTCCGCTTCGAAATGCGCCAGTTCACAGACCAATAAATCGAGCGGCTTGGTGAGCAACGGCGCCAAATCCTCCGGTTTGCCAATGTCCGCGCTATGCGCAATTCGCAACTTTCCCGCCTCAATTAAAAAGGAGAATGCTTCAAACTTCTGCCGATACTTTTTCTGAAATGATTTGCGTAACCCTTCCAAATGCGCGGTATGATACGGCGTGATCCGGACTCCCTTTGTCATTATCGGTTTTCGCACCTGTAAAGTCTCAAACCGCAGTTTGAAACTTAAAAGCTCCTCAAAAATATATGACGCCTTCAGCAGCTCACCGATAGGCTTGATTCCCTCCGCCGGCATATGGACCGGCAATTCCTTCTTTCTCTCCTCCAGCCAAAAACCCTGCATGAACATTGGGAAACCGCCGATATGGTCCGAATGCAGATGCGAAATAAGAATTCGGTCTATCGTGTCGTAAGAAAGTCCCGTTGCTTTGAAGCTGCTATCAATCGGTTCGCCACAGTCAATCAGAATGGACGCTTTGCCAACTTGATACAGAAAGGAAGCATGCTTCCGGTCAGCACAAGGCCAGCCATCCCCGACTCCAAAGCATTTTACCCAAACTTGTCCCATTTAAGTTATTATTAACCCGCAGGTTCTTTTCCCGGACACTGTATATCCTTCAAAAGACAGCCCATTTGAGCAGATTCGATGCCTAATTACCATGTTTTTACATCCTACAAGCCAAGTGGTTGAATTTTTCGGTAATTCCGCCTCTTTTTACTTTGTCCTATGGTTGCTCCTTGTGTAAGAGCGCTACCAACTGGCAGCAAGGAACTATCCTTTGTTTACGCTCGCCAGCCCCATGCTCTCAATATTTCAACTCAGTGAACAATTCCGGTAATGCAAAATGCTAAATTCAGGACAATCCAGGATTGTCTCCTCCTTTTCAAACTTCTCCTCAAACACCGGGAAAAATGTGTCCCCCTCCACCCTCCGCTTCACCAGCGTCAAATAAAGATCCGAACATAATGGCAAAGCTCGCTCATAAACCTGCGCCCCGCCACAAATAAAAATTTCGCGAGTCTCCTTCGCCAAATCAATCTGGTTCAAATCCGAAATTGTCTTTATCCCGGGATATTGAAACTGACCGCGACTCAAAATAATAGTCTCCCGATTCGGCAGCGGCTTCCCAATCGATTCAAACGTCTTGCGCCCCATCACCACTACTTGACCCGTCGTCATCTTTTTGAACCATTTAAAATCCTCCGGCAAATGCCAGGGAATCTTGTTCCCTTGCCCAATCACCCGGTTCTCCGACATCGCCGCTATGGCTTTGAAATGTTTCATGGCTGTGCTGTGGAACTTAAGCCGTTTGTTCCATTTTCGGTTTCTGTCCGGAAGTGTTGGATTCGCTTTTGTCGCTCTCGATTAATTCTGATTCCACCTTTAATCTCCAAACCGATTAGAACGAGCGATAACACAACCGCAACCATTCCAAATATCCGATACGATCTTGCCCCAGTCATGAGTGGAAAGACCGCCAACACCAGCAAAATGATATAAAAAATAAGATTATGAGGAGGCACAGAAAGCAACAACCCCGAAAAAACTAATACGATCATATAAGCAATACACGCAGCTCTCGCATTAGATAGTTTGGTCATTGCCATTTAAACCGCTATCGGCGCCTTGATCGCTGGATGCGGATCATACCCCACCAATTCAAAATCCTCGAACTTGAAATCGTGGATATCCTTGATAGCCGGATTGATTTTCAATTGCGGCAACGCCTTCGGCTCGCGCGAAAGCTGCAACTTCGCCTGTTCCAGATGATTGCTGTAGAGATGCAGGTCACCGAACGTATGCACAAACGTCCCCGGCTTCAATCCACACACCTGCGCCACCATCACCGTCAGCAGCGCATACGAAGCAATGTTGAAAGGCACGCCTAAAAACAAATCGGCGCTCCTTTGGTAAAGCTGGCAACTCAACTCCCCCTCCTGCACAAAGAATTGAAACAACGCATGGCACGGCGGCAACGCCATCCGGTCAATCTCCCCTACATTCCACGCACTCACGATGTGCCGCCGGCTGTCCGGATTCTTTTTGATCTGCTCAATGACCTGATCAATCTGGTTGATCGAACGCCCATCCGTCGTGCGCCAGTCGCACCATTGCGCTCCATACACCCGCCCCAGATTCCCCTGCTCATCTGCCCATTCATCCCAGATACTCACGCCATGCTCGTTTAAATATTTCACATTCGTGTCCCCCCGCAGAAACCAGAGCAGCTCGTAAATAATCGACTTCAAATGCAGCTTCTTGGTCGTAAGCACGGGAAATCCATCGCTGAGCGGAAAGCGCGCCTGTGCGCCAAAGACTGCGTATGTTCCCGTGCCCGTCCGGTCCGCCTTGAACTTTCCCTGGTCCAAAACAAGTCGCAAAAGTTGCTGGTACTGAGTCATGGTAAAAATTTAAACTGAGCTCGCTCTTTTCGTCGATTTCTTATCGTGTTCCTGAAAAGGCACCTTTGTCATCTGCCATTTCTTCGCCACTTCATCCAAAAAAATAATCGTCAAACTCTGCAGGGTTCTTTTCTCCTGCCACATGAACCAGGCAAACAGCGGCATGGTCAGCAACAACAGCCAGAGCCACGGCAGCCATCTGCCCACAAAGGCGATAATCGGCAACTCAAAACCCAACACCGCCCAGAACGTCACCTTCGCCAGCAAGGACCAGTAAGTCCGCAACCGGCACCGGATCATTCTTTTGTTGTTCGGATAATCTTCCGCCACCGTCGTTAATTGCAAATGCGTCCACCGGTTGCCAAACAGCTCTACATCATATTCGTTCCAGCCAATATCCGATTTATTCGGCCAGCCTTCGCGATTCAACCGCTCCAAAATACTGGTCACAAATTCAATTCTGTCCACCGGATAATGCCCCCAATATGAAACTTCACTCAAGGAATGTTCGCCATTGCGCAAAGCAACCGAGTCCAGCGTTTCTCTCGCCTCCGACGTGGCCGTTCCCAGAGTTAGGCGGCCCTGATATCGAGCCCACCCGCGTACCACCGGCTGCAATAAAAATAGCAATGCGATCACCGGGCGCGACCACCAGCGCCGTTTGTTCTTGGGTAATTCCGCTTGTGCTGCCGCCACACTACAAACGCCCAGCGAAAGCATCAGGCACGTCACCGCCACCGGCAGCAACCACGAAATCGTGGACGAAAGCACAAACAACGGCAGGGTTACCAGCACATGATATTCCAGGCTGCTGAACAACGAAAGCACTCCCACCGCCTGGGAAGTATATAAAGTCTGGAACATACCGCTCCCAAAGGTGCCGTGATAAATAATCGGCGGGCGCATCACAATCCCGAACTTTGCGCTCGAGTAAATCCGCCCATGCCACATGCTGCCACCCAGCGCGTTGAAATATTCCGGGTGTTTGCGCACCAGCAACGCTTCCGCCTCACCGTAACCCTTCTGCTGTTTGAGGTAGGCTTGAAGGGTAGATCGTCGGTAATGCCACACAAACCCTGCCGGGCTGAACCCTATCTCCAAACCCTGCTGCTGTAATCGCCAGCAAACATCCACATCATCCCCCGCCTTCCAGAAAATCGGGTCGAACCCTCCTATTTCATCCAGCGCCCATTTATAAAACGCCATGTTGCAACCGGGAATATGCTCGGCCTGACGGTCCGTCAACATCACATGCGCCGGCCCGCCCGGCGATACCATGACCGCTGCCGCCACCGAGGAATCTTCCGGTGGCAAAAAATTATGACCGCCAATCCCTTCAAACTCCCCATCCACCAAATCAGCCACCAGATAGTAAAGCCAATCTTCATCCGCTCGGCAGTCCGAATCAGTAAAGGCCACAATTTCCCCCTCAGCCGCCGCAATCCCCGTATTTCTTGCCACCGACAAACCAAGATTCTGAGCATGACGAAAATAGCGCACATTAGCATAAGCCTCAGCTATCTTCGGCGTATCATCAGTGGAACCATCATCCACTAAAATCACTTCATAATCGGGATAGTTTAACCGGGCCAGTGAATCCAGGCAGGCTTTCAATGTTCGCCCACCTTCATAGCTCGCCACCACCACCGACACCTTTGGATATCTCTCCAGCGGAAAGTAAGGGGCCAGTTTAAACATCTTCTGTACCGCGCGAAATGAATCCTTGTGCTGCCGGTCCTGCGTCGTAAGCCCCATCTTCCAGTCTTCAATCTGTTGGCCGCCCCGCCACCAATCATCCGTGTAACTAAAAACCACCGTCCCGGCCAATCCGCTGCGAAACACCGTTTCAATCTGCCACGATAAAATCTCACACTTCTGCGGTTCTCCCTCCCTTATGGAATCAATGCCGAACTCGCCCAAAATCAACGGCTTCGTGTCCGCAATCATTTGCAACCGCGCCAGATAATTTTTGAATGGCTGGCGATGATGCAGGTAAACGTTGAATGAAAGAAAATCCAGGCTTTGCGGTCGCAAAAATTCCGTAGGCGGAAAATTAGTGAAGGTGCAAAGACAATCCGGATCGATTCGCTTGGCCTCCGCTACCAGTTCATCAATGAAATTCGACACCGCCTTCGCCCCACTCCACCGCACCACGTCTGGCGGAATCTCATTCACCACGCTATACGCAAACACCGCCGGATGTCCCGCACATCCCTGCACTGCTTGCCGAACCGCCTCGCGCGCTTCGCCTTTCAACTTTTCCGAATCCAGGAAACAGAGATGCTTGCTCCACGGAATATCCACCATCACTTTCACCCCATGTTCCTGGGCCAAATCCAGAAACCAGCGGGGTGGAACATAGTAAACCCGGACCACGGTCGCGCCTAACTCCCGGATTTGCGTAAAGTCCCTTGCCGTCTGTTCGCGTGAAGCAAATGTCCCTCCAGCAGCATCCGGCGCAAACGGCCCGTACGAGACTCCCTTCAGGTAAAACTTCTTGCCATTAAGGCGGAAAAATTTACCGTCCACCGTCACTCGCGCTGGGGAGGATGACGACACTGTCATTTAAATTGGACGGTTGCGATACACGCTTTACTCATCGCGCGCCTGAGATAGCAAAATCTGGTCTGTTAAGCAAGCTGTGAAGGGCTCCCATCCGGGATACCGGATTTCTCTTGCCTATTAACTCTCCTGTCCTGCCAATAGTCCGTATGCGTAGCTTGCCTCACACCCATTCCTGCTTTGTCTGCGGTGAATCCAACCCCTTGGGCCTGAAAATCCGATTTGAAACCGACGGAAAGATCGTCCAGACCCGCTTTGTCCCGCGCCCCGAACACATTGGTTTCCAGCAAACCATCCACGGCGGCATTATTTCCACCTTGCTCGATGAAATCATGGTTTGGGCCTGCGCCGTCCAAACCGGTCGCTTCGCCTATTGCGCGGAACTCAACGTGCGCTTCCAGAGTCCCGCCCGCCCCAATGAAGAAGTCGTCGCCACCGCCGAGCTGGTCACCAATCGCCGCAACAAAATCTTCGAAGCTAAAGGAGAATTGCGCAACTCCGCCAATCTGCTCCTAGCGACCGCCACTGGAAAATATTTACCCCTTAAAGATGCTGAAATTCCTGAAATGCTGCGGGATTTCGTCGGCGACGCCTCAGGAATTTTCAAGCCTTAGCAGTGAATTTTCTTACTCATAATCTTAATCTCTAAGATTAAGATTATAACGCGATCATATTAAGCGTTCGTTGCAACATTTCTCACTTCACCTTGAATTCTATCCGATTCTGTTCCAGCGTAATTCCCTCATCTAGTGCCAGTTGGGCGAGCGCGATATTATAATCCGCCAGGGCACGAATTTCATTAGACCTGGTTAGTGTCAAATCCCGTTGCAACTGCAAAACCACAAAGCTCGTGCTCTTCCCGTTTTCGAGCTTCTTCTGCTCGGCGTATAACGCCTCTTCTGCAAAAATGCGGGCTTCCCGGGTCGCACCAATTCTGCGATATGTGAGTTCCACCTGGCCTACGTCATTGTCTATTTGGACAATGACGGATTGCTCCAGTTGCTTTAATTGCAACAAAGCCTGCTTCGCCGATACTTTGGCGGATTTGTAACTATTCCGCGCCGCACCATTCCCCAGCGGAATGCTCACGATCACGCCATAGGAATAAAATGGATTTCTCTCCTGACGAATATCGTCCAGGTTGCCGGAAAAGGTGTTGTTCGCGGCATTGCGCCCATAACTGCCCGTCAAATCCACTTGCGGGAAAAGCTGGTTGTAATTGTATTTTACAGTGATATTTTGCCGATCCAAAAACAGCCTTTGCTGGGCCATATCCGGCCGCTTCTCCAGGGCTATGCGCCAACTTTGCTGAAGATCCACCTCCTGTTGAACCGCTGACAATCCTTCCGAAGGCACCGGCGTTACATTCGCCCATTCGCCATAATTATCAGTCAAAAGCCCTTTCAACAGGTTTTCCTGTGTCACTTGGACGTGCTGTGCCGACAATAAATCCGCCCAGCTTGTGGCCGCCTGCGACTGCGACTGCTTTTCATCCAACGGTGCCAGCGCCCCGACTTCCACCCGCTTCCGGTTTTCATTAAGCAATTGCTCCGCCAACTGAAACGCCGCCTGGTTTACTTTCACAGCCTCCCGCGCAAAAATCAGGTTATAATAAGCCTGCTGGACACTTGTTATCGTCGCCATGATTGATTGACGCAACGCTTCTTTAGAGGTTTTGAGCGTATTCTTGCTCAGGAGAATCTGGAAACGGTTATTGTCGATCCAAAGATTCTTCAACAACGGCTGCCGCAAGGTAATTCCCGGGCTGCTCGTATATTTGAATGAGGAACCGGGTGGAATGGAAGAGCCACTCTGCTCGGATAATGGTCCAATCAAATCATACGTCAAACCACCTATCGGCAGGTCTCCCGATGGAACAGTGCCAAACAACTCCGGCGTGTAGCTGTCCGTATTCCGCTCACTCGAGGTAAAAGGCAGGCCGGTTTGGGGGTTGATGCCGCCAGGCGAGGAATTAAAATTATGACTCGCCCTGAAACTCAGTGTTGGCTCGTAGTACGCGGAGTTAATGTTCAAGGCATACTCATTGATCAATGGATTGTATCTTTGAATTTGAATATCCAGATTATGCTGCAACGCCATCTGGATACATTCCTCCAACGTCAACACGCGCGGCTGGCGCGTGCCTTGTGGCACCGGCACTTTGAATTTCGGTTGCTGTTCCTGTGCATTTGCCGCCAAGGCGGCCCATACCAAAACCACCAAACAAATTTTGCTTGCTTGCATCAAGCCCGAAGATTGCTTGATTCCGGAATTTTCGTCAAATACTCGCATACACATCTTGTCTTTCATTTATTAACTCGCAGCCCGTTTAAGACGATCTGCAATCGCCTGCCATTCATTTCCTTCCGGCAATGTTTCTACAATGATCAATTCCGCCCCCGCCTCGTCGCACTGGTGCAACTCCGCATAGATCGCCCGTGCGAACGCCTCCGCATCGTGCGGTATCACACTGACCCGTCCAAACTCGTTCTCTGAAGGGATAACCGTATGTGCAATCACGTGCACCTTCGCCATCGCCGGCTCGCTCCTTGCAATCTGCGCCTTCAAATCCTGCTCATTCTTCCACGACCGAATCTCCAACCTTGCCCTCGGCGAATAATGCTTCTTCAACATCCCCGGACTCCGCAATTGCCCCTCTTCACTGCTGCCTTCTGACATCTGGCTTCCGACCTCTGGAATCGCTGTCAGCGATTCCACGTGGATCATCCCCGGACGCAACACACGCGGCGGACTTACCGACACATCCAGCACCGTCGATTCAATCCCCACCTGCGATTGCCCGCCATCCACCACCAATCGAATCTTTCCGGCCAACCCCTTGCGGACATGTTCCGCATTGGTCGGGGAAATTTGGTTTGAAGGATTGGCGCTCGGTGCAGCCAATGGAAAACCGCATTCCTTGATTACCGCCTGAATAAAAGGATGACTTGGCCAGCGCACCCCCACCGTTGGGCCGCCTGCCGTCACAATATCTGGAATTTTTTTTGACCTTGGCAACACCAAGGTCAGCGGCCCCGGCCAGAAAGCCCGCGCGAGCTTCTCCGCCACTTCCGGCCAATCCGCGACACATTCCCGCGCCATCTCCACACTGGCCACATGCACAATGATCGGATTATGCGCCGGACGCCCCTTGGCCTCAAAAATGCGCGCTACCGCTCCGGCATCCAGGGCATTCGCGGCAAGCCCATACACTGTCTCCGTCGGCAACGCCACCAACTCACCCGCCCGCAAAAGTTCCGCCGCCCGTTTCACCGCCACCCGGAACAATGCCGCCGTGTGCGTGGGCAATATCTCTGCATCAGTATTTGATTTTTCGGCGGCCAAGACGCCCTCCACCCTGCGAAAATTCTCGCCCCGCTGCAATCCTTTGCTATCTCCTCTCGTTGCAACTAACGAAAGAATCTCTGGTTTTGAAATTGAAATGGAAGGTGGGAACGGTGGATTGGAGGTCTTCTTACTCGGCGCACTGGAAAACGACTCGCCCATGCTCGTACTACTTGGAAACACTGTTGGTTTTCGGCAAGGACGCCGATGGCCCGTCAGAACGTCTGAATTTATTGCGCCGCTCGCGAAATTCCTTCGCCATTTCCTCCAGCTTAACTTTCTGCTCCGCCGTCAATTCAGGACGAATTTGCGCATGCAAACTCTCAATGACCTGGGAAACCCGCTGCATCGTGTTGGTTTGGACGCCCTGCAACTCAGCCCCGGCCTTATCAATCATTGGATCAATCTTTTTGCTCTGCTCATCCGTAAGCCCCAGCTTGGACTTGAGCTCGGTCCGCATATGCTCCGTCACTCCCCGGGGAGGACGATCCCCGTGCCCGCGACGTTTCCCCACAATGCTATAAGTCAGCGCCGACCCGGTAATGGCCCCCACCAAAAAGAGCGACACCACATACAACACCAGCTTGCCTTTGGAAGGTTGGTTCATTGATTCAAAGCCATGGTAAGCGCCGAGTCGGCAATCGAAATCGGCTCATTACTATTATTGGCCGTGTCAGTCTGTGAGCTTGAAATGCTGTAACCCCACGCCAGGCTCACCACCATTACCAAACACCCGCAAGCGACCGCCCGGCGAAACCACGAAATCAATGCCATCACATCCTCGCCCGAACGACCAACTCGCCAGGCCGCCATCACCCTTGTCTCCATGGCAAAGGACGCCGGCGCCACTTCGCCTTGCGGGGCGCGTGCCGCTGCCTTCAATAACCGATCCAATTGATGATTTGTTTCGTTCATCGCCGTTCCTCTTTCATTAACTTCGTAAAATGTTTTCTCAATTTGTTCCGCGCCCGGAATGCCCGCACTTTGATTACCGACTCATTCCAGCCGGTTATCTGTCTCACTTCTTCAATTGACCGGCCTTCCATTGTCAGCAGGTTCAGCACCAACCGGTCTTCCGGCTTCAGTAATGCCAGCAATTTTTCCGCCAATTCCCGCGACGCCGTGTTATGGTCCGGATTCAATTCCTCGCTCGTCGAAGCGAGCAAATCCATCACTTGCTCTTCATTTTCACCCAAATCCGCCCAGCGCACTTCCGGCCGCACTTTCTCCGCCCGCAAAACTTTGATACACGTATTCACCGCTATTCGCGACACCCAATGTTGCAACGGCACCTTGCCCGCATATTGCCCCAGGTTTGCGAACACCTTCATAAAAATCATCTGCACCAGATCTTCTTCACTCGTCCGCCGCGGCAAATGCGACCTGACCAGCTTGATGACCAGCGGGTGAAGTTCATGGAACAACATGCGCGCAGCCTCTTCGTCCTGCTGGCGCACTCGCTCCAGGCAGGCCGCCATATCGAACCCGGACTCAGGCATATTGCATATTGACCCATTTTATCATCTACTTCATCTGTTATTTATGACCCTTGGGGCGCAAACGGGTTACTGGGATTTTAAGTGAAAGTTGATTCTAAAATTACTCATATCGCAAGGCATCGATGGGATCCAGCTGCGACGCCTTATGCGCAGGATAAAAACCGAATACAATTCCAACTGCCGCGCTGAACAAGAACGCCACAAGAATCGAAAGTGGCGAAGTCAATGTGGGCCAATTATTGTGCATGGCCAAAAATTTTGAGATTAACACCCCCAGTACAATTCCAATGACTCCGCCAATCACGCTCATCGTGATTGCTTCAATCAAAAATTGAAGGCGAATGTCCCGCCCGTGTGCGCCTACTGCCATGCGAATGCCTATCTCCCGCGTCCGCTCAGTGACGCTTACCAACATGATGTTCATGATCCCAATGCCGCCCACCAGCAGGGAAACGCTCGCAATCGCCGCCAGCAATGCGGTCATTACCTTGGAAGTTGCCGTTGCCGCCTCCGCAATTTCCTGCTGTGTTTTTACCGTAAAATCATCTTCCCGCTTGGGTTGGATACGATGACGTTGGCGTAGTAAATCGATAATTTCGTTTTGCACATCATCCAGTGCGCTGGCACTTTTCGCTTGCACCGTAATACCGCGCAACATGGTTGCGCCGAACAACCGCTTCATGGCGCTCGTATAAGGCACGAGCACTATATCATCCTGATCTACACCTTGAAGCGATAGTCCCTTGGGCACCAATTCGCCCACAATCACAAATGGCACGTTCTTGATGCGCAAAATCTGGCCCAAAACATTTCCGTCCGGAAAGAGCTGCTTGGAAATAGTTTTGCCTATGATGGCCACCTTGTTTGCCCCGCGCACATCCTGCTCGCCGAACATGCTCCCTTGCACCAGCGGCCATTGCCGAATATCCAGATAATCCTGGCCCTCACCCAAAATCGTGGTGCTCCAATTCTGATTGCCTGACGCCACCTGGCTCCCCGAACGTAACTCGGGGCTGATCAGAGTGACACCCGGCACCTCACGCTCAATCGCCAGTGCATCCTCGACCGATAGTGTCCCCGCACCACCCCAACCCGAATGCACTCCGCCTCGCGTAAAACTGCCGGAAAAAATCAAAATCACATTCTGTCCCAGGCTCGCGATCTGCGCCTCCACCTGCGATTTCGCCCCGTTGCCGATGCTTACCATCGCAATCACCGCCCCGACGCCAATGATCATCCCCAGCATCGTCAGGATGGTTCGCATCTTATTTCGCTTCAGTGCGCGCGCGGCAACCTTAAGTGTGGCAAAAATTTTCATGACGCCAGTTGAACAGCCTGTTGGGCCTCTCGTAATTTACGCAACTCCTCCACGGCTGACAACCGGTTGGCCACCGCCGTGTCACTCACAATCCTCCCGTCCCGCATGATGATATTGCGCTTCGTATAACTCGCAATATCCAGTTCATGCGTCACCATTATAATCGTAATACCTTCATCATTAAGCTTCTGAAACACACCCATGATCTCAATGCTCGTCTGCGTATCCAGATTGCCCGTCGGCTCATCCGCCAACAACATTGCCGGTTGATTGACCAGCGCCCGCGCGATCGCCACTCGCTGCTGCTGCCCGCCGGAAAGCTGGTTCGGATGATGCCCCGCCCGTTCCACCAACCCCACTATTTCCAATGCCTTTACCGCGCGCTCGCGCTGCTCATGTGACCTCATATTCGTGCGCGTGTACATCATCGGTAATTCGACGTTTTCCAGCGCCGACGTCCGCGAGAGCAGATTGAATCCTTGAAATACAAAGCCGATCTTTTGATTGCGGATGCTGGCCAGCTCATCCCGATCCAATTGCGACACGTCCACTCCATCCAGCAAATACTTGCCTCGCGTTGGCCGGTCGAGACAGCCGAGGATGTTCATCATCGTTGATTTCCCCGAACCGCTCGCTCCCATGATCGCCACAAACTCGCCCTTCCCAATCTGCATTGATACATCCCGCACCGCATGCACATCCACCTCACCGGTGTGGTAAATCTTGTCGATGTGTTCCAGTTGGATGATTGAATTCATGGTCTGCTTGAAAAACCAACCGTTGTTTCCCCCTCTCCCAGGGGAGAGGGGGAGCCATTACTCAAATAAATTGCTTTATACATCACGGTAATTCCAAGTTGGAATAAATCACGTTTATTAACTCTGCTTAAAACCGTCTCATTCCCCCACCGCCGCCAAATGGATTGGCCGTGCCAGACTGGGCGGGTGCGCTTGAAGACACGTTCTGGCCCACAATCACCACATCGCCTTCTTTCAAACCTTCCAATACTTCCGTGGAAATCCCGTCACTGATTCCAGTCTTTATCTGTACTGGCTTCGGCATCTGGCCTTTTCCACCTTCTTTCTCTGCCAGGACATACACGGTCCGATTTGAGTTTGGCCGTTCGCCTTTCGGACGGCTTCCGCCCGGTCTATTTCCGCCTCCGCCCGAACGCCCCTCTCCTCTGCCACCCGGCCGTGATTGTCCGCTCCCACTCTCACTTGGCGCCGCTCCGGGCACTACCGCCGCTGCATTAGTTGCTGAACCCGTGGGCTCGCTCGGCTTCTTTGCCTCAGCCTCCGGCGGCTTGAACCGCAACGCGCCATTGGGAATTTTAAAGGCATTATTCCGCTGCGCAACAATCACCGAGACATTCGCCGTCATCCCCGGCTTCAATTTTTGGTCCTTATTATCTACTCCAATCACCGTGTCATAACTGATCACATTCTGGTTCGTGATCGGTGAATTCCGCACTTGCAGTACTGCCCCATGGAACGTGCGATACGGAAACGCATCCACGATGAAATTCACATTCTGGTTTGTCTCCACTCCCCCAATGTCCGCTTCGGACACCACGGCGTCGATTTGCATCTGCTTTAAGTCATTTGCAATAATATAAAGCGTCGGCGCACTCAAACTCGCCGCCACGGTCTGTCCCACATCCACATTGCGTGAAATGACAATACCATCAATTGGCGCATAAATCGTGGTGCGGTTCAGATCCACATTGGCGCGTTCCAATTGTGCTTGCTTGATGGTGATGCTGGCTTCCGCCTGGTGCAGTGTGGCGACGGCTTTGTCGTGCTCCGACTGCGAAATGAGCTTGTTCTTAAAAAGTTCTTCCGCCCGGTTTGCTTCCACTTGCGCCAATTCCTTCACCGACTGGGCATTGGCCAGATCACCCTGGGCTTGCGTTACCGCAGCTTTATAAGTGGCTGGATCAATCTGGGCAATCAACTGCCCATTCGTCACTGGTGAATTAAAATCCACATGGAGCTTGCTGATGATCCCCGAAATCTGGCTGCCCACCTGCACATTCGTCATCGGGTTCAACTGTCCCGTTGCCGTTACCAATTGCGTCAAATCGCCTCGTGATACCGGAGCCGTTCGATATTCCGGCTCTTTGTTATCCTGCCGTTGCCAAACCCAAATCCCGGCCCCCGCCAGGCCCGCCACAATGACAATAATAACCAGCCATGTCAGCCAGCCAAATCCTGCTTTATTTTTCGGTATAATTTTCATCTCAACGACAGCACTAATGACCCGCGGCAATCCCTAAAGGTTACGTATGCGTAATAATATTTAGCACAATAGTCTTCAAATGAAAGGTTTCCTATTCGCCAATCCGTTCCGCTCCCGACCCAAACCTTAAACTTTGAACTTTAATCCCACCCCCCTTAGACTCCTCCCGTGCTGAAGTTATTTAATAGCCAGCTTGCAAACGCCGTTCATCTCACTGACGAACAGGTTGCCCTTGCTGTCGCCCAGTTGCTTGACGAATCAGTGCCCTCCGAGCTTAAGGCAGATTTCCTCTGCCAACTCGCTCAAAAAATCGAAACCCCCGCTGAAATTGCCGCCTTCGCCCGCGAACTCCGCGCCAAATCCATTCAACCGCCCTTGGATGCCGAAACCCGCTCACGCGAAATCCTCGATGTCTGCGGCACCGGCGGCGACCACCTCAATACTTTCAATATCTCCACTACGGTCGCCTTCATTTGTGCCGCCGCCGGGGTCACCGTCGCCAAGCATGGCAACCGTGCCATCACTTCCAAATCCGGCAGCGCCGATGTCCTTGAAGCCCTCGGCATCAAGGTCGAATTATCTCCCGAAGCAGCCGCTCAATCATTGCGCGATCATCATTTCGCTTTTTTCTTCGCGCCGAATTATCATCCCGCATTCAAACACATCAGTGCCGCCCGCAAGCTCTGCGCCCAACGCGGCCAGCGCACTATCTTCAATTTCCTCGGCCCGCTCCTGAATCCCGCTCGTCCCACCGCGCAACTCGTCGGTGTTCCTCGCCCCGAGCTCTGCGAAACTTTGGCCCATGTTTTGCAATCCCTCGGCGTTCGGCGCGGCATGGTCGTCAGCGGAAAAGTTGGCGATGCCTGGCTCGATGAACTTTCCACGTTGGGGGATAATACCCTTGCTGAATTCTATCAGGATCGTGGCTTTACTGCTTCGATCATTTCTCCAAGCCATTTCCCGCTACAACCCGCCACCCTCGCCGACCTTGCCGGTGGTGATCGCCAGGTTAATGCGGAAATCATCCGCCGCTTGCTGTCCAATAAAGACCTCGGCCCCAAACGCGATGCCGTCCTGCTCAACGCGGGTGCCGCCCTCTTTGTCGCCGGAAAAACCAAGTCCGTCCTCGAAGGCTGGGAATTCGCCGATGAACTCCTCAAGAGTGGCAAAGCCGCCGCCAAACTGGCTGAACTTGCTGGTTAAGAATCCAACGCGCTTGACGATCCAAACCCCTTTTCGCAAGCTCCAGTATGTATAAAATCATTGGTGCGGACCGCAAGGAGTATGGCCCATATCCCGCCGAGCATATCCGCCAATGGATTGCTTCCGGTCGCTGCAATGCATCTACTTTGGCCCAATTGGAAGGAACGACCGCTTGGACACCACTGGTCCTGCTCCCGGAGTTTAAATCAGTTCTTGCGCAATCCGCACCTCCCGTCATTCCGTCCCGCGTACCCCAACCGCCAGTCGCAGCCTCCTCTCCCAGGAACAATGTTTTTGTTATTCTTGGCATCATCGGCGCGGTTGCTCTCGGCGGGATTGCTTTGATTGGCCTTCTGGCCACCATTGCTATTCCCAATTTTGTACGGGCACGCCAGCAAGCCCAAACCAATCTGTGTCGGGAACGCCTGCAATTATTATCCGGCGCCATCGAGGTTTATACCACTGGCCACGATGGCCAACTTCCTCCGGCAAACACTTGGACCGATGCCCTCTCGAAGCAGATCAGCTCCACCAATACCTTTCAATGTCCAGCCGATCAGTCCGCATCTCTCTGCTCATTTGCCTTCAACAAAAACCTTGATGGTAAAAAATTGGACGAAGTCGCCCCCAAAACCGTGGTGCTCTTTGAAAGTGACTCCGGTTGGAACGGAGTGGGCGCTCAGGCCGATATGGTTTCTCGCGGGCATCGTCCGGCGGGCGGCAATATGAGCATCAGCAACCCGGAAAAAATCTTCCACGTCATTTTGGCTGATGGTTCCTTTGTCTCCGTGTCCGAATCTGAGACGGACACATTGCGTTGGGAACCATAACGATACTCTCCTTAAATTATTAATCACATTCCCGCTTGACATACATAGAAGTGCTATGCATAGTATTTCTATGATTGACAAGGAACTTGTGGCAGCATCGGCTGAACCGTTAATTCTTTCACTGCTTTCCAAGGGCGAGAGTTACGGTTATGCCATCATTCAAGAAATAAAAACCCGCTCCCAGGACCAACTCCAGTGGACCGATGGCATGCTTTATCCCGTCTTGCACCGGATGGAGCGCGAAGGCTGGATTGAATCGCGCTGGGTCGAATCTGAAACCGGACGCAAACGAAAGTATTATTCCATTAAAAAGGACGGCAAGAAAGCGCTCAACGAACAGCGCGAACAATGGCTGAAAGTCCATGGTGTTCTGGCCCAACTCTGGAAGGAAAAATATGTTTAACCTCGAACAAGCAATCGTAGCTTGGCGGCAACAAATGTCCGCTGGAGGCATCAAAACCCCCGAACCGCTGGACGAACTGGAAAGTCATCTGCGCGAGGATATTGAGGAGCAGCTGCGCTCAGGAATAACTGCGCAACAAGCTTTCGCATCCGCTGTCCAACGCATTGGTCAAGCCAGCGCACTTAAGCTGGAGTTCGAGAAGATCGGGCAAACAAAATTACTCCTGAGATTTGCCTATCTATCAATCACTCTTTTAGCCGTATTGATTGCGGCAGCAACCGTTCATCTTAATGATGCCTTGCAGCCATTATGCCTGGCGGAAGGCCTGCTGCTATCGCTCATCCTCCCGGACATGGCGCGCACAAGTGCACAGTCGCTAAAGGATTCAGAAGATCACAAGTCTCTGCTGCGCACGGTCTGGATCGGACAAATATTCATCGCCCTGGGCGGCGCGTTGATTATTTGTTCACCGCTCCATCCAATTCTCGGATTGGTATTCGCCGTCATCAGTTGTGTTCTATTCACACGTAAGCTTCGACGCCAAATGCGGGCCACAATTCATCCTGCCCGGCTCGTGATGGGTTCTTAAAAATAAGAAGAACAATATATGTTTAACCTCGAACAAGCAATCGTAGCGTGGCGGCAACAAATGATTGCCGGTGGCGTCAAATCTTCCACAGTGTTGGACGAACTGGAAAATCATCTGCGCGAAGAAGTGGAACAACAGCGGCGGTTCGGATTAAGCGTACAACCAGCTTTTGAGGCCGCAATCCAGCAACTCGGTCAATCCCGTGTGCTCATCCAGGAATTCAAAAAAATAAACGAAACGACAGAAAGGAAATCCATGAAACTAAACGCCATCATTTTTGGGGGGCTTTTCAGCATGTTATGTGGCTACGGCATGATCATGCCTTTGCTTGGAGATTTACATCGCACGGGAACATTACGCAGCCTGACGTGGCTGCTGTGCGGCATCGTCCTGGTCGTGATTGGCGGGATCGCGGTATTCTACACTATCCGGCGGTTCCAGGCGCGCGGACTGAGATGGGTCAATATCGGCTTAATCGCTGGCGCCTGGTATCTGATCCCAGCCAGCATCGTCTTTATTAACGAAAAACTCAGTTCCACGGAGCGGATATGGGCGACAGGCCTGATGGCGGCAACCGTTGTGTTTTTTGCCAGTTGTCTCTATTTCAACCAGGCTTACCCTTCACAGTCACGTTGCGAAAGTTAATCAAGGAATTTGAAAGGGCTATATGTTTAACCTCGAACAAGCAATCTCGGAATGGCGGAAACAAATGTCCGCCGGAGGTATCAAAACTTCCGAAGTGTTGGATGAACTGGAAAGTCACCTGCGCGATGACATCGAGCAGCAAATTCGCTCAGGGACAACCGCGCAACCTGCATTCGAAGCCGCCATTCAACGAATCGGTCAGGCACATGCGCTTAAAACAGAGTTCGCAAAAGCCGGTGAAGCAAAATGGGCGCTACGCAGGAAAATCAAGACTGCCATCATGAGATTCCTTGGCTGGGGAGGTGTCGCTTCATTTCCGCCTTTAAACGATTTCAATGCCAGCGCACGCGCGACTTTGGAACTGGCACGGGAAGAACCCGCCCGTTTTCATCATGACTTTATCGGCACCGAGCATGTATTGCTCGGCTTGATCAGATCAGACACTGGTATTGTTCTCAATCTCATGCGGAGAATGGGTGTAGATGGCGAAACCGTTAGGAAGGAAATTGAAAAGATCGTCGGCACCGGACCTGTTCACGAAACGCCGGTTGCCATCCCTTATACGCCGCGCGCAAGCCATGCTCTCCACTTAGCCGCAAAAGAAGCCCGCGCCTTGAACCGCCCTCACATCGGCAACGAACATATCTTCCTCGGTTTGCTTCTTGAAGATAAGGGCGTTGCCGGGCTTGTCCTGCGGAACCTTGGCGTCCACGTTGACAAAACCCGCCAGGAAATTTTGAAAGGATTAGCCGCTTCATAAATCGAAGGACACCATGTTCAACTTCGAAAATGCAATCGCCGCATGGCGGAAACAAATGTCTGCCGGAGGCATTAAAACTTCTGTAGTGCTGGACGAATTGGAAACTCATCTACGCGACGACGTGGAGCAGCAACTACGTTCCGGAATAAATGCACAACAGACGTTCGAATCGGCTGCCCAGCACATCGGTAAGGCTGTCACACTCAAGAACGAGTTTTCTAAAGTTGATCACACCGGCGGGCAAAAGCGGGAATTCTCAGGCAACTTTGGCGTTGCCTTTGCTTTGATATATTTGTTTGCGAGCACCTTCGCCCTGATGAAAATCGAAATGAATTTAAGCGAACGCATATTGGGATTCAGCGCGGGCATCATGGTTGTTTTGTCATTTTGCAGTTTACAGTTCCGCGGGAAATTCCTCCCCCCCGTTCACAACTGCCAGGCACGAAAAGCAATTCAGTTTGCCTGCACCCTATCAGCCCTCGTTTGGCTTCCTTCCTATTTCTATCTCATTCTGCCGCGCTTTGATTTCACCCTTGACCGACTGGTCGCCGCAATTCTTTGGGCAATCGTTCCCGGCGTGGCACTTGCCTGTATTTCTTCCTGGACGAAACGGCCAACCCAAAACATTTTCCCGCTTCAGCGCATACCCAGTCCTAATTGACACCCGCTCATAAAGTCGATACAGCACTTCCATGTATCGAATCATCGGAGCAGACCAAAAGGAGTACGGCCCCGTTAACGCTGACCAGATCCGTCAATGGATTGCCACCAGTCGTGCCAACGCCAGCACCAAGGTGCAACCGGAAGGCAGCACCGAATGGAAACCACTTTCCGAGTTCCCCGAGTTTGCCGATGCACTCTCCACCTCGAATCCGCTGCCCTCATTTTCCGCTTCCGCTCAACCATCCAATATCCAGGCCCCGCAGACCAGCGGCATGGCCATTGCCTCTCTTGTATTGGGTATCCTGTCTCTCTTTACCTGTGGATTAACAGGAATACCCGGCTTGATCCTGGGAATTTTGGCTTTAGCTAAAATCAATAAAAATCAGGGACGTCTTTCCGGCAAGGGTCTGGCCATTGCTGGCATTTGCACCTCTGGAATCCTCATGCTGCTTTCAATTCCTATCCTGGCCGGGATGTTGCTGCCCGCCCTCGCCAAAGCCAAACAAAAAGCCCGGACCATCCAGTGTATAAACAATATGAAACAACTGGGCCTGGCCGTCAGGATCTACTCAAGCGACCATAAAGACCAATTACCGTCGGCAGCGAACTGGTCTGACGCCATTTTCACCAATGTCAGTTCAAGCAACATCTTCCGCTGTCCGACCGATCTGCACCAAACCTGCGGGTACGCCTACAACTCCAAATTGAGCGGCCTGAATGAAAGTGAAATAAATCCCCGCACCGTTCTTTTTTTTGAAAGCGACGGTGGCTGGAACGCTTCCGGCGGCTCTGAACAAATGCTTTCCCGGCACGGCAATCGCACTGTCGTTTGCTTTGTCGATGGTTCCGTCATGCAGCTATCTCCCTCAAACCTGAGCACCTTGCGCTGGGATCCCTAGAAGCCCTCTCATAAATAACCACGGATGGCGCGGCCAGAGATTTGGGCTGACGGCGAGGCGGTGAGGAGGGAGCATCCCCAAAATGGGGCTGCAACCGACGAACAACGAAGCCGCCAGCCCAAAGATCGGCCGTTTCCAACTCTTCTCTTTCTTGCTTTCCCCTTCTGCAATCCTCAATGTTCATTCCGTTACGCCGCCATGGGTATTTATGAGATGGCTTCTAGCTATTCGCATCCGCATGGGCTAATAGTAATAGCCATCAACTCGGAAGGTTTTTCATGTATAAAGTAATTGGGATTGACCAGAAGGAATATGGCCCGGTAAGCGCAGAGGAACTGCGTCGCTGGATTGCCGAAGGTCGCGCCAACGCCCAGACCCTCGCCCAGTTCGAAGGCACCACGGAATGGAAACCGCTCATCAACTTCCCCGAATTCACTTCCGCTCTGGCCGCGACTTTCCCTTTCGCGCCTCCTTCGTTCGCAATGACCACTTCCGGCTATGCCATCCAGCGCACAAACGGCATGGCGGTAACTGGATTTATTTTCGGCATTCTTAGTCTTCTATGTCAGATCTGTTGTTGTCTCCCCATTTTCCCAATTCTCGGTTTGATCTTTTCCGGCATCGGCCTGAGCCAGATTAACAATGATCCCTCTCAACGAGGCAGAGGTTTTGCCATCACTGGCATTGTTCTTTCGCTGATATCCCTTCTCTTCTTTATCATTTTCATGATTTTTGGTTCGCTAGGCTCCTTGTTGGATGCATCTCGTAGCTCCGGCCTCTGAAGAGAGCGACTGTCCGCGGACGCAGTAATCAACGAACAGCAAGGCTCTTTGTAGTTACTGCTCCCAGACTTGCATTGCCTTGTGCATTCCTCTAAAACCATCCGCAACTCTAACCACTAATCATCTATGTATCGAATCATTGGAGCAAATCAGGTCGAGTATGGTCCCATTACCGCCGACCAATTGCGCCAGTGGATCGCCGAAGGCCGGGCCGACGCCAACACTCGCACCAAAGTCGAAGGCACCGAAGATTGGCAACCCCTCAGTTCATTCCCGGAGTTTGCCAGTCTTTTCGCACAAACTCCGCCACCGCCAACCATGGCCTATCCGCCCGGATCAAATGCATATGCGCTAGCGCCAAATGCGTTGCCGCCAGTGTCCAATTATCTCGTGCAAGCCATCCTGTGCACACTCTGCTGCTGCGTCCCCGGCGGAATTGTTGCCATCGTCTATGCTGCTCAAGTTAATGGCAAGCTGCAGGCCGGAGATTATCAAGGCGCGTTAAAAGCTTCAAAAACTGCCAGGCTTTGGTGTTGGGTTTCTTTTGGGATCGGCTTGGCACTAGGCATTATATGGTTCCTCCTTGCCGCCGTATCCTCAGTTCAGTCATGACCGGTTGGCAGGCTCCTCCTAATTTAGAAGCCTGCCTTTACTGCCATGCGCTAATAGCTTAAACACCAGACTTGTCTCTCGCTGAAATACTGGCATCATCCACTGCCAAGGAATCAGAAAGGAAATTCATGTATAAAATTATTGGAGCAAACCAGACGGAATACGGACCAGTCACGGCGGACCAACTTCGGCAATGGATCGCCGAAGGCCGCGTCAATGCCCAAACCCTCGCGCAACTGGAAGGTGAAACCGGCTGGAAACCGCTCTCAGAGTTTCCGGATTTTGCCGGCACCTTCGCCGCCACTCCGCCCATGGGTGCTCCATCCGCTCCCGGCGCCGCTCCGCTCGGAGAAGATGGCCGCGCCCGTGCGCTCAAGATGGTAACTGGCCCCGCCATCGGTCTCATCGTCATCGGAGCTCTGGTAATAGCTTTAGGCGTGATTGGGTTGGTCACAACTATGGTCGGAAGCAATATCGCCGCGACTCAAACAGGCAACGCTGAATTGGATCGCATTATCTCGATGTCATCACGTGGCTCGATCAAAATTGTTCAGTCATTTCTAGAACTTTTGTCAGGTGGTTTTCTTATTTTCGGCGGTCTTAAACTGAAAAAATTGGAAAGCTATGGCATCTGTATCGCCGCTCTCATTCTGTCCATGATTCCCTGTTTCACCAGTTGTTGTTGCCTCATTGGCTTGGTCATCGGTATTTGGGGACTGATTGTAATCAATAAGCCTGAAGTCAAGCCATACTTCAGTTAAGCCATAATATCCACCGAAGCACCGCCCATCATTATGTATAAAATCATTGGCGCAAATCAGACGGAATATGGCCCCGTCACCGCTGACCAGATTCGGCAGTGGATTGCCGAGGGAAGGGCCACTACCCAAACTCTCGCTCAAATGGAAGGCGAAACCGGTTGGAAACCTCTTTCAGAGTTTCCGGAATTCGCCGGCAACTTTGCCGCCGCTCCGCCGACCGGCAACCCGCCCGCTTTCGGTGCCGCTCCACTGGATGATACCGGCCGCGCCCGTGCACTTCGAGCCGTTAGTGGTCCAGCCATCAGCTTGATGGTGGCTGGAGCCATCAGCATTCTGGTTTGTCTATTAAGCTTGATAGTCTCCCAGTCTCGGCTAACCCCACCACCTCGATTTTCCCAAACTGAAAATTCGAGCGCACAACGAGCGGGTTATCTGGTTGGGAGCTTGGGAGCGCCGATTGTCGGAATTATTTCCTGGGCGTTTGTAATTTTCGGCGCACTGAAAATGAAAAAACTTCAGAGTCGTGGTCTGGCCATCGCCGCTTCGATTGTCGCCATGCTCCCATGCGGTTGGCTTTGTTGTGTAGTTGGCATCCCGCTCGGTATCTGGTCATTGGTCATATTAAACAAACCGGAAATTAAAGGTTACTTTAGTAACTAACGTCATGGAAGCTCCACCGGTCATCTCAGCTCGACCGCCAAAATATATATGGTGGGCGGGCGGTGCTTTGCTGGCGATAGCCGGGATCGTTCTCTTTCGATATAACCCTTCGCAATACTCCTTATATCCGAAATGCCAGTTCTATGCTCTGACCGGCTTGCATTGTCCCGGCTGTGGCGCGCAACGCGCATTGCATAGCCTTTTTCATGGACAATTTCTCGCTGCGCTCCATTACAATCCGCTGCTCATTATTTCTCTTCCTTTCCTCGCTTACGCCGGACTTTGTTATCTTTTGCCAACGTTCACCCATTGGACTCTCCCTGTCACCCCTATGCGGGCGAGTTGGATCAAACTCATCGCCTTCGTAGTAATTGCCTTCGCCATCCTTAGAAATATTCCTTACCCGCCTTTCACCTATCTCGCACCTCCATAAGCTCTGCCAAAACCAGACTTGTCTGCCGTGGGATAACTGGCATCATCGCGTGTAGGGATTAACCGAAGGGTATTCATGTATAAAATCATTGGGACAGATCAAAAGGAATACGGCCCCATTAATGCCGATCAATTGCGTCTATGGATTACGCAAGGCCGCCTCTTCGCGCAAAGCCTTGTCCGGCTCGACGGCTCCACGGAATGGAAACAGCTCAATACCTTTCCTGAATTTGCTGGAGTCGCACCGCAGGCCGCTCCCAATATGCCGGCACCAAACGACACCGTCTCGACAATCATTCCCTATAAAAATCCTCAGGCGCTCATCGCCTACTATCTCGGCATCTTTTCTTTCATTCCCTTTATCGGATTATTTCTTGGCGTTGCCGCTTTCATTCTCGGCATCCGCGGCCTCGGCTTTGCAAAACGAAATCCCGGCAGCAAGGGCCGGGTGCATGCCTGGATTGGCATCATTGTTGGCGGGTTCTTCGGCATCCTTTACTTGATCTTCGGCGTTTTGCTGGTGATCGGCATCATGAGTCGCTCCAAGGGCTTTTAACCATTCAGCGCGGCAAAATAAAACGATTTAAACTTTATGTATAAAATCATCGGAGCAGACCAAAAGGAATACGGCCCCGTCAGTGCCCAGGAGATTCGCCAATGGATCATTGAAGGCCGCGCCAACGGTCAGACTTTGGTGCAAGCCGAAGGTGCCACTAACTGGCAACCACTCTCCGCTCACCCGGAATTCGCGGATGTCCTGAATGCCGCGCCAATCCCCTCATTCTTACAACCAACCCGTAGCCGAAGCTTGGACGACGTGCTGGCGGGTGACTACCAGGTTGATATCGGCTCCTGCTTAACTCGGAGTTGGGAGCTTTTAAAAAAGAACTTCTGGCCGGTAGTGGGTATTACTGCACTAGTGCTTATCGCCGCGGGTGGAATAAACCAAATACTCGGACTCTTCTCGCGGACAGCCATGCAGGATCTGATGCGGGGAGAGGTTTCCGGCCTAAGAATCTTCATGGTTTCCATCACGATGATACTTGGCATGCCTGTTTATTCCTTATTTTATGGAGGTCTTTACCTTTATTATTTGAAATTGATCCGTGGGGAACCTGCCACGATCGGCGATGCCTTTTCCGGATTCACTATTGCCCCGGTACAACTGGCATTGGTTGGCCTTGCCACTGGAATTCTCGTATTGATTGGCTGTCTGGCGTGCCTGATCCCGGGAATTTATCTCGGCATTGCTTGGGCTTTTGCCATGCCTCTGGTAATGGACAAGCAACTCGGTTTTTGGCAAGCCATGGAATTAAGCCGCAAGGTTGTCACCAAACATTGGTTTATGATTCTCGGACTGATGCTCTTGGTTGGGCTGGTTTCTGCCGCAGGCATTATCGCATGTTGTATTGGTATATTTGTTACCTTTCCCATTGGCTATATCGCTTTAATGTACGCGTATGACGACATCTTTGGTACCTCAAAGCCGCAAAACCATTGATCGGGCCAAAGCATTAAATTGTTTATTGGTTAACCAATTTGCGACTCCTGGCCTCGGGTCCTTGATGGCTGGCCGTGTCTTGGAAGGTATCGTTCAGCTATTATTGGCAGTGGCTGGATTCTGCTGCGTCGTCGGCTGGTTCGCACAAATTGTTTATGCGACTTACCGGCAAATGAATGAGCACCGGCCCGCATCCCTGCCCTCTTCCTGGCTCGGCAAAATCGGCTTTATTCTTTTCATTGCCTCTTGGCTCTTGTCATGGATCACCAGTCTCAGCGTGCTCCGCACTGCTTCCAAAAACGAAGCGGCCAATCCACCCAAGCTTCCCCCGCCCAAAATCCGTTAAGATTTCCGCGTGACCCGCTCCTCAACCTGTGGCATCTGTTTAACATGGCGAAATTAACTCCGGCTCAAATTAAAACTGCACTAAAGTCTGTTCCCGATTGGACCAAGAAGGGTGCCGCCATCTCCCGCACTTTCCAGTTCAAAGATTTTCCAGCAGCGATCAAATTCGTCAATGCCCTCGCCAAACTCGCCGAGAAAGCCTGGCACCATCCCGACATCGACATCCGCTGGAACAAAGTCACCCTCACTCTCACCACTCACGACGAAGGTGGTCTGACCCAAAAAGATTTCGACCTCGCTCAAAAATTCGATAAATTGTAACCGCCTTACGCACCACGCACCAAGCCTTATGCTCGAAGTCGCGCAAATCTTTAAACGTCATTTCAATTCCCCTCCCGTCCATGTCGTCCGCGCCCCCGGCCGTCTCGAACTGCTCGGCAATCACACCGATTACAACGACGGCCTCGTCATGGCTCTCGCCGTAGATAAATACATCGAAATGGCCGCCACACCGCGCAACGATGGTAAAATCGAACTCGTCTCCTCCTCCTTTTCAGGAAAAGAAATTTTCTCCGCCAACGATTTCAAAAAGAATCCCGCCGCTCCCTGGGCCGACTATGTCAAAGGCGTCCTCGCCCAACTTCACCAGCGCGGCGTCCACTTCAATGGCTTTAGCGCCGCCGTTCACGGCACCATTCCCATGGGCGCAGGCATGAGCAGTTCCGCTGCACTCGAAGTCGCCACCGCCCTGCTCGTGCGCAAACTCCATCCCTACGCTCTCACTGAAATCGGCCTTGCCCCTGCCCCGCAACCCAATGCTAAAGGTGCAGTCCCTTCACCCACACACGCGGAAAAACTGAACCTCGCCAAACTCTGTCGCGCCGCCGAACACGAATTTGTCGGCGTCAAAGTCGGCTTGCTCGATCAAATCTCCTCCCTCTTCGGCAAAGCCTCGCATGTCATGGACATCGATTTCCGCGCGCTTACCGTCGAACTCTCGCCCATGCCCGGTGAAGCCATTATCGTTTGCAACTCCGGCGTCAAACATTCGCTCGTCGAAGACGGCTACAATGAACTCCGCGAAAATTGTGAAGGTGCCGCCAAAAAACTCGGCGCAACCTCACTCCGTTCTGTCGATCTCAAAACGCTCACGGCCAGCAAATCCAAATTGACCGACCGCGAATACCAATGCGCCTACCACGTCGTCAGTGAAATCCAGCGCGTCGTGTTCGCCGAGCGCGCCTTGCGCGAAGATGATCACCAGCAATTCGGCCAATACATGTTCCAGAGCCACGAAAGCTCCCGCGACTTCCTCAAGAACAGCGTTCCTGAACTTGATCTCCTGGTCGAATTGGCCCGCAAACATCCCGCCTGCCTCGGCGCACGCCTGACCGGCGGCGGCTTCGGCGGTGCCACCATCAATCTCGTGCGACACCACCAGGCTCCCGATTTCATGGCCCACATGGCCCGCGAATACGAAAAATCCAGCGGTCATAAGACTCAGCCAATCCTTTGTCAAATTGTGGATGGTGCAGCTTAGCCACCGCTTGGATTTGCACTTTACATTCTTCGTCGAAACTTCTATTTATTCGTCAATCCAAAGGGAAAGTTGGCACCTGTAAAACAGCGCGCCGCGTTTAAAGCAGTCCGGCACCTTCTCTTTAAAAAATAATATCCTGACTATGAGCGACCAGGCATTTCCACCCAATTTTAATCCCAACCCCGTAGCCACCCGTGATAATTCCGGGCTGGCCATCACGAGCCTGATCCTTGGTATTCTTAGTCTGACTTGCTTTGGCTTGCTCTCCGGCATTCCAGCCGTGATTTGCGGCAGTGTGGCCAAAACCAAAATCAGAAATGCACAGGGTAGTCTTGGCGGTTCAGGCATGGCCTTGGCTGGCATCATCACTGGATCCATTGGAACTCTTATCAGCCTCGCCGCCCTCGTTCTCTTTCTGGTCATGCCGTCATTGCTCATCAAGGCGGCCCCGACAAAAACGAAAGCAAATAATACTGAAACTTGTCTGAATAATCTTGTACAGATCGACGCTGCCAAACAGGAGTGGGCCTTGGAAAGCAAGGCCGGCTCCAGTGCGATTCCCACATGGAATAACATCCAGGTATACCTTGTGCATGGCCAACCGAGCTGCCCCAGCGGAGGTACTTATACCCTCAACGACCTGCAAGCTGCTCCCACCTGTTCCATTCCCGGCCACAAACTGGAATAGATTAAATCCACACGTCTGATCTCAACTAGGCTCAAGCTCATCCGTAGCGGCGTCTCGGCAAAGCGCCGGACTTTAGATCATTAAGAATGCAACATTCCGCCGACAGACATGAGGCTCGGCTCGATAGATCTCAACCGTTTGAAACTTTCTAAAAAAATTTACGGTCTGCTTTTGTTGCTATCCCTCGCCGGTTGCACCACGCCCGATCCCAATCGCCTCGCCACCCGCACCCAACGCGCCAATGCCGTTCGCGGTTCCTTCGGCACCTACGACAACGAGCCTCGCCTGCCCAACCACCACGTCGATGTTCCGCATCTCATCAACGAACTCGTTGACCAACGTGCCAACACCTACAATTGGCTCATCTGGCATAATACCAATGATTGGGAGGATTTAAAAACCTTCCTTCCCGCAGCCCGCAAACATCACATCCAAGTCTGGGTCACCCTTGTCCCGCCCACCGAAGCCCCGCCGCTTTTCGGCACTCTTTATTCCGAACCCTTCCGCCTCGATTACGAACGTTGGGCCGTTGAAATCGCCAAACTCAGCCACCAGCATCCCAACCTCGTCGCCTGGAGCATCGACGACTTCTCCTCCAATCTCGATTTCTACACCCCCGCCAAACTCAAAACCATTCTCGACCTCGCGCATCAGCAAAATCCCAAACTCGCCTTCGTTCCCTGCTGTTACTTTCCCAAAATCAACCCCGCCTTCGTCGCTCAATATGGCGATCTCCTCGACGGTGTGCTCTTTCCCTTCCTCTCCGAATCCACGCAGGCAAATTTGGACAACCCCGCCCAGGTCGAACCCGAGGTAAAACAAGTAAAGGCTCTCCTCGGCCCATCCATTCCCGTCATCGTTGATGTTTACGCCACGCCCTATAGCACCTTGCCCAACGGCTCGCAACCGCCCTACGTCGAGGAAGTCATGGCCCGCGCCCATCGCTCCGCCGACGGCGTCCTCGTCTATTGCCATCAGCACAAGGAAACCGCCCCCGTGAAATACGGCCTCATCCGCCGCCTCTTTCACGAATGGACCGCTAATGCTACTCGCACCAACTCGCACCAACTCGTACTAGCTCGTACCAGCTCACACTAGCTTGGATTTCATAAGGAGCGCGGCATTATGGTTTTTGAATTATTAAATCGGTAATGGCTGGCCAAGCAATAGCGGGTTAAGTTTCTTGGGAAGGAGCTTTGACTGGCCATGTTGAAACCCAAACGATCCCTGCAACTGACTCCGGCGGAGCG
>JAQGPC010000087.1 GCA_028293285.1 Pedosphaera sp. | reverse complement strand
CCGCGACCGTGAAGAAAAAGGCCGCAGTGGTTCCAGTCGAAGTTGGAGCGCCTGGAATCGAAATCATCTTTGGCCGTTCCGGTCGAAAAGTCAACTGGTCACCAACCACTGCTTCTTTGCTCGATTTTGCGCTCGAACATGGCGTGAAAATTGAATCGGGTTGCCGGGCTGGTAGTTGCGGTAGTTGCCTGGTCGCCATCAAATCCGGCGAGGTCGAATACCTGAGTGATCCGGGAGAAAAGCCGGAAGCGGGTTCGTGCCTGACCTGTATTTGCAAACCCAAAGGCAATTTGGTTCTCGACGCCTGATATGGCTACCGCTCCATCACAAGTTCTCGACCGGCCGCAACGTTGGGATGCTTCCTTCGACCCGGATATAACCGAGGAGTCGGCAGATCGCATTTTATCGCTCGCGCCTTTTTGCGATATGAATCCGGAGAGCTTTCCGAAGCGACTCTCCTTGCGTGATATTTTGCAACATGACGTGCGCATCCGCCGCTATCGCTCCGGCGAAATCGTTGTGCGCGAAGGGGACCATGGCACCTCGGCGTTTATGATCATGTCGGGCAGCGTGCGGGTTGTATTGAATAGTTTGCCGGCTTCAGTTCTCGGACGTCGCGAACCTGCTCGCAAAAGTTTTTTCCGTGTGCTGGCGCAGTTATGGTCAACTTCCAAGGAGCCGGAAAGTTTTAAACCCTCGCAACTTAAACAGGATTCGCGCGTGGCAGCCCGCGGTGGCGACGGAGATGAAGTGAAAGTTTTTCTGCAGGACGTTCCCCGAATTCTGGATGAAAATAAAACTGCTGTAATCCATGAAGGCGAATTTTTCGGAGAAATTGCCGCGTTAAGCCGTATGCCGCGAACGGCCACGATCTTTGCCCAGAGCGATGAAACCGAATTGCTGGAAATTCGTTGGCAGGGACTGCGCGATCTCATGCGGTATGACGACAAATTGCACAAGCACATTGACCAAATTTATCGCGAGCGGGCCCTCGCTTCAGCGCTCCGGGAAATTCCTATGTTCCGTCATCTCTCGGATGCCGACCTGCAAAAGCTGATGGACCAGACGGAGTTTGGCACCTATGGGGATTATGATTGGTCGGGTGAATATAAACGGCTCGCGCAGTCAGGCGGAGCCGATGGAGCGAAGCCGGAATCGATCATCGCCCAGGAAGGTGATTATCCTAACGGGGTAATTTTGATTCGTGCCGGATTTGCGCGATTAAGTCAGAAGTTCGGCAATGGCCATCGGACGTTGAATTATTTGGGCGCAGGACGGAATTACGGTTTCGAAGAAATCGCGCATAACTGGCGCAATCCTACCGCCCACGTTCCCTTACAACATTCGTTGCGGGTCATCGGCTACACGCATGTGCTGGTCATTCCCACCCAAGTGATGGAATCATTGGTGCTGCCGACCTTGCCGGAACACAAACTGCCCGCGCCAATCGTTGAAGCGGCGGAGGCAGAAACCACCGCACCACATTTGGATGCCGCCGCTAAAATCGGTGCGGACACGTTGGAGTTTCTGACCGAAAATCGTTTCTTCAACGGCACCGCTTCCATGGTGATTGATCTGGACCGTTGCACCCGGTGTGATGATTGTGTTCGAGCCTGTGCCACCGCCCATGACAACAATCCTCGGTTTCTGCGGCACGGCCCGGCGAGCGGTAAAATCATGGTGGCTAATGCCTGCATGCATTGTGTGGACCCGGTGTGCATGATTGGCTGTCCCACAGGAGCGATTCATCGTGACGCATTCGGCGGGGAAGTGGTCATCAATCCAACCACCTGCATCGGTTGCAAAGCCTGTTACAACAATTGTCCTTATGACGCAATTCGTATGGTGGAGATACGGGATGAAGAGGGCGCATTCATGGTGGACAAGGATATGAAACCCATCGTCAAGGCGACCAAGTGCGATTTGTGCGTGGAACAAATGACTGGACCTGCCTGCGAGCGCGCTTGTCCGCATGGGGCCTTGACCCGCGTTAATCTGAACGAGTTGGATGCCTTTGCAAAGTGGTTGAAACGATGAAGTCCTTCCGCAAACAACGCTGGCTTAAAACCATTTTGCTGTTGCTGATTTCGGCAGCCATCGTACTGGTTTACCTGCATTACGCGCCGATGTTTCCCCGGCTCAGTTATCTTTCCGGCTCGCTGCTCTTTTTTGTGATGATCGTGCTGGCTCTTTATAATGGGCGGAAGAAACTACCGTTTCTGCCACTCGGGACTTCCGAAGGCTGGCTGCAATTCCATATCTATGCCGGTTTTTTTACCGTAATTTTGTTTTTGGTTCATATCCGCTTTCGGATGCCGACCGGTTGGTTCGAAGCAGTGTTAGCCTGGCTTTATCTACTGGTCACTGTCAGTGGTATTGTGGGCCTCTTCGTAAGCCGCTCAATTCCCAAACGACTGACCACGCGCGGCGGTGAAGTGATCTTCGAGCGCATTCCTGCCATTCGACGCGGGTTGCAGGAGAAAGCCGAGACGCTGGCGTTAAAGTCAGTTCCTGAAGTCCATTCCACAACCATCGCCGATTTTTATACCCGGAACTTGCGGGATTTTTTTGACGGCCCGCGAAATTTACCCTGGCATTTGATGGAAGTGCGTCGGCCCTTGAACTTGTTGCTGAATAAAATCTCCGACCTTAATCGTTATCTCAACAAGCGCGAACGCGAAATTCTAAGCGAAATTTCTCATCTCGTTCGCCAAAAGGACGGACTCGATTATCATCAATCCCTCCAGCTTCTACTTAAAGGCTGGCTGTTTATCCACATCCCGCTAACGTATAGCTTGCTGATTTTTTCCTTGGTGCACATCGTTTTGGTCTATGCTTTTTCAGGAGGAGCGCATTGAAAGAGCAATTACCCCCGCCGGATTTCGATGCAAACCACTACGTGCGCCCGATGCAAAGCTGGATTTGCGGCAAGTCACAGGAAGGCGTGACCTGTCGCATTGGGCCGGACACGAATGGGCGTTGTCGCGCTACTTGTGAATGCATTCCAGTATTGGAACTCAAGCCCGGTGAAACCAAGGGACATTATCGTTGCACCCGACCGGCGGAAGCTGGCGGCCCATGCGAGCATGGCCCATTGCCAAATGGAACCTGCTGCCGCGCGATTACTCGCTGCCAGCCTGTACGCAGTCTGCGTGCAAAGCGAAAAGCTTTTACCTGCTCAATCATAATCGCAACCTTCGGTCTTCTTTTACTAGCCTTGGCTGGAGATGGTCGCTGGCAGTTTATTAGTCCCGGAGAGTTATCATCGCAACATTCCGGTTCAGGTTTTTCTCAGGCTTTTGTGCGGTTGCATCCCGGAGCGGTCATTGCCGGTGACACCGGCTGCACTGGTTGTCACGGAAGTGCTCACGGCGGTCCGACGCATTGGATAAAATCCGCCCTGGATGCCAACCCAGGCCCGCTGCAAACTCACAAACTCGCGTTGATGACCGCCGCTGGCATGACGACCATTGACCAAAATTGTCAGCGTTGTCATGTTGGCCATACCTTTCATCAGCCCAACGTTGTAATGGACCATTCCTGTTCGGCCTGTCATCAGGAACATCTCGGCAAGGGGCTGATGAAAAGACCCGACGATGCAAATTGTGCCACATGCCATGCGGATGCCCAGATCATGCAAGCTTCCTTGAAGAAGGGGCGGCAGTTATCTCTCGCCACTTTCGACTATCGGCCTGACAACGGACGCCAGATGTTTAAAGCTCCACGACCAGAGCGTGGTTACACGCAGGTAATCCATTCTTTCGCCACCGATCATTCCGAGTTTCAAGTTGTCGCTGAAAAACTCAAAGATCCCGATACACTTAAATTCAACCACCAATTACATCTGACTTCTCCCACCATCCCGTCAGTGGATGGCCGCAAACTGGATTGTGCCGATTGTCACAAGCCCGATGCCAGTGGCATCTACCATCAAAAAATTTCCTTCGAGGCGAATTGTCGTAAGTGCCATTCCCTTCAGTTTGATGCCCGTAACCCCGACTTATCCCTACCACATGGCAATCCCGAATTTGTGCGGGCATTTTTAGGAAGCCTGCCCATCCAATACGCTGAATATGGCGCGCGCAAGAAAGGTTTAACTGGCAAAAGTGAACTGGCCGAATTCGTGAAACAGCAAATGATTCAAATTCGCGAACAAGTCCTGAATGGCGAAAATCTGGAACAACAAGTTTTTTTCAGTGAAGCGAAGTTGGGGCCAGTCCACAGGGCAGGGCAGGTGGAGGAGCGTGGGCGCGCGCTCTTTCCCGGTTGCGCATATTGCCATGAAGTAAAGCCGGTTGAAAACGCTGCTCCAGCCGTGACCAAACCAGTCATCATGGATCGATGGCTGCGTGGTGGTTTCAACCATGGCAAACATCTGAACGTGGACTGCAACAAATGTCACGAGGTGATGCGCAGTTCGCAAACATCCGATATTCTGCTCCCTTCCAAGGCAACTTGTGCGGAATGTCACAGTCCCAAAGGTGGTGTGAGAAACCAATGTTCAACCTGCCACAGCTATCATGCGCCCATGAATATTCTTACCTTGAAAACAGAAGCTCCGAAAGTTGCAAAGCAGGAATAAAGTTCTCAGAAGAACTACAACGCCGGATTGCGCGGAAACTTGGCGTAGGTCAAACGAGCGTTGCTGTAGAAAAATTGGTCTCCGCGAATAGGTGGCGGTGGCAGGAAATTTTTTGCACCGGAGGCGGCAATCAAATCGTCTTGATCAATACCGTCGCCACTGACTCCGATGGCTCCAATCAATTCTCCATTACGGTAAAGCGGAAAGCCGCCCGGGAAAATCGTGATACCATTCGGCAGGTTGGGATCGATTGAAGGAGCATTTGTGACCACCGCGCCATTTACTGGGTTGGTGCCTCGAAACATCGAGAACCGTTCCTGCATACCTAGGAACAGCCCAGGACCTGTATCTCCAATGCCCGGTGGAAAGTGGGACTGGGCCAAAAATCCCACCGTACGGCTGGAAAATGCGCGATTTGTCGCCGAATAAAAAACTGCGGTGCGTGCCTTCTGCACCGCCACGTCCCAACTGAACAACGTGGCACCAGGAGTGCGAATGGTTCCCAATACTGTCGGTGCAACACCATCGGCATTGGGATTGTTTACCACTGTGATAAACGTTTGTGCGACCTGTCCGCGAGGCAGGCGGATTCCCGCACGTGTGCTGCGCGCGCGATTCGCTGCCAAGGCAAGAATGTTGGTGACTTCCGCCGCTGTAAGACGCGCCTTGCCGTTGATTGTCCCGCCAATCGGATCCGACATGATGGGTTGACGCACCTCGACGGTTGATCCACCGAGAGAAAGAGTCGGATATGCAAACGGTGCCGGCGCTGCCATCAAAGGGTAAGCCGCGACACTAGCGCCGGGAAGGCTGGCGAAAGGAATTACCGAGCTCAAACTGGTGGTGCTATTCACATAAGGCAGCCGGATTCCATCAATGAGCACATGCGAGCCTAAAAAGACTTCCGCCGGGACATAACCGGTTTGCCCCGCAAGCGCGACATCTTCATCGATATCCGGCACTTGATTGGCTTGTATGGCAGTAGGCCCATCGCCATCACCCGCGACACCAATACCACCAACCAGGCGACCATTCTTGAAAAGCGGCACACCGCCCGGACTGCCAGCCAACCCGCCGGTCACTGGCGCGGGCACCGGCACAATGGCTGTTCCGGGAGTGCTGCTAAAAACAATAACGCTGCCCGGACCTTTAAATTTGTTGATATCCGAAAATGGCAGATTGGAAAAATTCACACCCACGAGCGGACCGGGCGGTTTGTTCTGCACACCGGGAGGAAAATTTTGTTGCACAATGAAACCGGCGGTGCGCGAGGTAAACGCATGCTGGTCACTGCTCAAATAGGAAGCCGTTCCGGCCTTGGCGATGGCATTGGCCACGAGATTGGTAAAAGTCGCGGTGGCTGGCATGGTCCCATCAACACTCCATACTCCCAGCACAAATCCTTCACGATCCACAATGGCAATAACACCATGGGGGGAGACTTGCACCGCGCGCGTCACTGCTTGGGCGGTGATGGACTGGACATCCGGAAGCGTCAACTGCGCGAAAGCGGACGCAGCAAGCAACCAAAAACCCAACGTAAATGGCAGCAGGCTTTTCACTGAAAAAGTCTGTTGGTGAACTGCAATTGCAGCAAGTTCAAAATCAAATACACGATTCCGCAATTTGTGATCAGTCCCATAAAGGTCACTTACCAGCTTTGGTTTTCGGTTGTTCCATCAGAAGAAAGGTCAACAGATCGCGTTGCTGGGCCGCGCTAAGATTCTTAAACAAACCTTCGGGCATGAGCGAAATGGCGGAAGCTTTCATGCTCGCAATCTGACTTTTCACCACAACGATATTTTTGCCGGTGACTTGCCCCACGACGAGTTTCTCGGGCGTATTATCCAGAATCACGCCGTTCAACGCCTCGCCTTCCGTTAATTCAATATTATAAGCCAGATGTTCTGGATTAATCGCGGCGCTGGGCTCCATGATATCTTTAAGCACTGAGACATAATCGCGCTGAACCAGATTCGACAAGTCTGGCCCAATCTTCCCACCTTCGCTCCCGATCTGATGGCACTTGAAACAAGCCGCCGGCTCACTGAAAAAAATCTTTTTTCCACGCTGCCAATCACCACCCGCGATTTCAGGAATGTTGCGGGCAAAGGCGACAGATGGTTCGGCAGCTTTCGGCATCGCCCACGGCAGAAGTATGCGGCGCAAGGGCAGGGCGCGTGGACGCGAATCTTCCGCCGTAAACCAACTGACATCCAGGTTCGGCTCACCCGCGCCAGTGGCAAATGTGATTTCCAATGGCAACCACTGATCCTGCTTTGAGGCAGTTGTGATTTGCCATTCATGCTTTCTCACCTGCTTCACCTTCGCGCCCGTTTTCAATTTTAATTTTGCGTTAGATTTGAACACTAGCGTAACGGTCTCCGGCGGATATTCGTAATCCAGCTTCGCACCGGGTTGAGTCATGGGATGCAGCATCAGCCATAAATCCAATTGGGTGTGAAGCGTCAGTTTCCCTGGTTTCTTTAACTGCTCGAACAACTGTCTGTGCTCCTCACTGGCCATCGTAAATTCGCGGGCAACGCCGAGATCCAAGTGTGGCAGCCAACCCGACCATTTCGTTTTGCCTTTAACATCCTGCCAATCGGCACTCACCCCGGTTAAATCAGTTAGCACATCAATCGCCGCGTGTTGTGGCAATTCATGCCGATTCGTTTGGCATGAGCGCGTTGGACTTTCGCCCTCGGGAAGTTTTACGGCATAATTCACCGCCTGCATTCGCGGTGCCGTTTGTAACACGACCGACCGTTTATCCGCCGTGATGCCCGTCGATAATATCCGCATCTCAAAGCGGGGAATCGTTCCTTGATCTTTCACGACCTGATAGCCTGGAGTGAACGATTCAAAACGATCCCCGGCAGTCACGTGCCTGCCCATGGTCAGACTCGATTGCTTCGCAAGGTTTTTGAATTGTGCCGGATCAATCGGTCGATCAAACACCACACGTGTCTCGGTGGGACTGGCTGCATAGGCAAACACAGGCTGTGGAGCGTTGGTGTCAACATAAGAAATCTTGAAGAGCTTGCCTTTGCCTTGTGGACCGGTGCCCCAATCGGGTTTGCCGCTGTGGCACGTGACCAACAAATCGCCTTGCGGCGTGGGCACAGCATCAATCGTCAACATGTTCAGGCAGGCAATGAGATTATTTTGCGCGACATAACCCGCAGCAGTTTTAACCAGTTTGGTGCGCCAGATTTTGCCGCGCGATTCGCCGGAGACAATCGCATCACCCTGCCACCACGCCGGACCGAAAACTTTATTGCCATTGGCCACCGGCTCATTGAAGTGTAACCCGCACGTGGACTCATGCTGCGGCGCGTAATCAAACACACTCGGCTCGTCGAGCACGTTCGGCAGATACTTCGGATGGCGCGGAGGAAATCCATAATGACGCCCCGCTTGGATATGAAGTAACTCATCAAACGGATTTCCATTCGGCAGCCACGTCGCTCCTTCCTGGTCTGTGCAAAATAAATCGCCCTTCGCATTAAACGCGAGCGATACCGTAAAACGTAAACCGGTGGAAATAACTTCACGCTTCTTCCAGTCAGGCGAAAGTTTCAGGATGGTTCCGCGCTCGCTGTTGATATTATAATCCGAGTTTCCATTGGTCTTATTGACGCGATAAGCTTCCAGCCAGGCATCGCAACCGAGCCCAAAATAAACATTCCCGCTCGCATCCACCGCGATGCCCACGGCATCAAGTCCCGACCCCGCCGCTGCAGTGGGTGGCACCCAGCCACCCGTGAGGGTTTCCAACTCGCCCGTCCCATCTCCTTTGTCACGCAGGCGAATAATGCGTCCCCGGCTGGCGATATACAATCCACCCGGTCCCCAAGCCATGCCAATGCTCGCCGGGATTTCGTTGTGCTCGTTTTTAAAAAAATAGCTCGCGGTATCTTCGAGCCCATCGCCATCCGTATCTTTAAGTTGGAAAACATTCCCGTCATAACCCAGTGCGAACAATCGTCCATCCGGTGCGTATACGAGATTGTTAATATTATTCAAATTAAGCGGCAATTCGCGCACCGTAAATCCCGGCACGAGCATCTGGATTGGCGGTGGATTGGTGACAGCGGCAAATGGCTTTTCCACCAAACCCGCAGGCTCGGCGAAGGCGGTGAAACCAAAACTCACCAACGCGACAGCAAGCTGCAACATCAAACGGTTCATGATTGCTCCCAGCCTAATTATGTCAGTCTCTATTTGCCAGCCAAATGGCGGTATAAAAAGCCATTTATGCGATGGTGAAGTTTTAATTGAGTTGCCCGGCTTCTTCTTTAAGCTACTCCCAAGATAATTCCCTGACATGAAGCCCCGGCTTATATCGAAAAAGCAGCAACCCAATAAATCCTCGGGGAAATTATATCTTGGAGCTTTTGCCATATTCCTGCTGACGGTGCTTGCCTATTTGCCTGTGTTTCATGCCGGTTTCATTTGGGACGACAACCTCATGCTCACCAACAATCCGGTGGTGCAATCCCCGCATGGGCTGTTTTTCATTTGGTTTAGCACGGTCTTGCCGGATTATTTTCCACTCACCTCGACCTCACTCTGGATGGAATGGTTTCTTTGGGGAAAGAACCCGGTGGGCTATCATGTAATCAACCTTCTCCTGCATGCCGGCAGTGCGATGTTTTTGTGGCGAGTATTGTCCCGACTTCGGATTCCCGGCGCGTGGGTGGTGGCGATGCTATTCGCCGTCCATCCGGTAAATGTGGAATCGGTCGCCTGGATTGCCGAGCGGAAAAATGTGCTGTGCATGTTTTTTTATGTGCTCACGTTTTTATTTTATTTACGCCACGAATCCGAATTAAATCTCAAATCCCATGCCTGGAAATGGTATGGACTCTCACTCCTTTGTTTCCTGCTCGCGTTGCTGAGCAAAACCGCCGTCGTCATGCTCCCCTTTGTTTTGCTGCTCGGTGCTTGGTGGCAACGCGGTCGGATAACCCGCCGTGATATCGCCCGCACGATTCCATTTTTCATCATCTCGTTGGTGTTGGGCTTGGTAACCATTTGGTTTCAGGCCAACCGCGCGATTGGTGCTGACACCATTCGTTCGGATACTTTCCTCGTTCGAACGGTCGAAGCGGGTTGGGCAATCTGGTTTTATTTATCCAAGGCACTGCTGCCGCTCAATCTCACTTTTGTTTATCCCACGTGGAGCATTGACGTTAAAGACTTCTCCTCCTGGATGCCCGGCATTTCGCTCATCGCCTTTGCGGGACTCTTTTGGTGGTTTCGCCGTACGTGGGGACGACCGTTTCTTTTCGCACTGGCATATTTTGTAATAATGCTCTTTCCGATCTTGGGCTTCGTGAACGTTTATTTTCAGCGGTATTCCCTCGTGGCCGATCATTGGCAATATTTCTCGATCATAGCTCCCATTGCACTTGCAGTCGGTTTGGCCGTCGCAGGACTGAACCTTGCTCTTCGCAAAATCGCAATGCCCGACCTCGGCATCAAGGCAAGCGCAGGAGTCAGTGTCGGTTCACTGGTTTTGGTAATGTCGGTCTTGAGTTGGAACCAGGCTGGTAATTACGCCGATGCCGAAACCATATGGCGCGACACGCTTCAAAAAAATCCGTCCTGCTGGCTCGCTCACAATAACTGGGGACTCGATTTGGCAAAGGAGGGCAGGGTGCAGGAGGCCATTGCTCATTACGAAGCGGCATTACGAATCAAACCCGACCAAATCGAAGCGCGAGTTAACCTCGGCTCCGCACTCCTGGACTCGGGCCGCCTTGATGACGCCATGACCCATTTTCAGGAAGCGATTAAAATCAATCCGCAATCCGCCGTTGCCTATTACAACATTGGAAACACCCTCGACCGACAAGGCAAACCACAGGACGCGATGGCTTATTATCGGAAGGCGCTCCAATTCAATCCTTCCTATGCCGACGCGTATAACAACCTCGCTTGTCTGCTCATCGTGGCGGGGAAGTCAGAAGAGGCAATGACCAATTTCCAGGCTGCACTCACCTTCGAACCAGATAAAATTGAAGCCTGCAATAATCTCGGAAGTCTCCTGCTGGACAAAGGCAAGACTGACGAAGCGGTGAATTATCTAACGCGCGCGCTAAAACTGAAGCCCGATTACGCCGATGCCCATCACAACCTGGGCAACGCCCTTTTTAAGCTCGGGAAATTGCCAGAATCAGCGGATCACTATCGGGCCGTCATCCAACTCAGACCCGACTACGCCGACGCGCATTATAAACTGGCCAACGTTCTTTTAAACAGCGGCAAGGCCGATGAAGCCGCACAGTATTATAATTATGCGCTTCAAAAAAAACCTGACTTCCCCGAAGCCCATTATCAAATGGGCGTGCTCCTGGTTGCCAAAAAACAAACCGAACCGGGCCTGAGCCATTTGCGTGAGGCTGTCCGATTAAAGCCCGACTGGCCCGAGGCGGTTAACAACCTCGCTTGGAATCTCGCCATTACTTCAAATCAAGATCTCCGGGACGATCCCGAAGCCTTGCGCCTGGCCGAACACGCCGTATCGTTGACCAGTCGTAACGACCCAAGTGCCTTGGATACCCTGGCTGCGGCGTATGCCCAGAGCGGACAATTTGATCGGGCAACTCGCGCCGCCAAAAGAGCCGTTGAACTGGCCGGGGAAGCCGGCCAAAAGGACTTGGCTACCCAGATTCAAGCGCGCTTGCGATTATACGAATCGCAAAAGCCTTATCGCGAGTAACTATTTCAGCGCTTATACCATTAGCTGCTCATTGCCGGTTTAAGAACTGCCTTCTTTTTTAACCGTAAACAACCGCAATTAAGTGAAATTAAACGCCATTAACTGTAGCTGGTCATACAGTTCTAATTTCTCGATGCCTCGCAACTGGAAACGCCCGCCCCGCATGCGGTGACCCGTCTCGCGATAGCGGCGATGTTTTCAGCCTCCCGTGCTTTCGCTGCAGAAACATTTCAACTCGAACTTACTCGCACCAGCTCGTATAAGCTCAGAACTGCTCACATTAGGAGCGCGGCATTTATACCGCTTCAACATGATCTTGCCCTGACTCTCCGATTTGCAACAGAACCCCATTTGACGAGCCCGAGCCCTATTCCTCCTTATTTTCACTCGTAACTACTCCCATCTTGTATCTTCTCATAAGTCTCGCTTGGCAGGTTTGAAAAAGCCGGTCAAGTTGGGAGTCCTCTGCCCGGTTTATGGTTTTTGAATTATTAAATCGGTAATGGCTGGCCAAGCAATAGCGGGTTAAGTTTCTTGGGAAGGAGCTTTGACTGGCCATGTTGAAACCCAAACGATCCCTGCAACTGACTCCGGCGGAGC
>JAQGPC010000080.1 GCA_028293285.1 Pedosphaera sp. | reverse complement strand
CCTGCCCGTGCACGGAGATGGAGTTGCCTGGAGCGAGTTTCTTTTGGAACTCGGCGACAACTTTATCCACTTCGCGCGCCACTGCCCCAAGATCACGGCCCTGCACGTTGGCAAAGATATCAAATTGAGGTTGGATGTTGTAATGGTTCACCACGCTGGGAGCGCGACCGCGTGAAACGGTGGCCAGGTTATTCAGCAATTGAGCTTGAGTTGCTTTTGTTCCGTCCACGCTGGTTGAAACAGGAGTGTTCATGAGTTCGTTGAGGTTGTTGACGACGCGTGGCGGCGTCTGCACCGCGATGAGGAACGGAATTCCATAGGCATAATCCACCCAGAAATTGGGCGTCACCTGGCTGCTGGAACTCAGGCTCACGAGAATGTCATTGGCGACTTCGCGCTGGTTGATTCCAATTTTGGCCAACAACGTGCGGTCCACATTAAGATCAAGTGTGGGAGCATCCAGAGATTGGTGAACATAGACATCCACAGCACCTGGAATTTTTGAAATGCGTTCGCGCAGTTCCTGGGCGAGAGCGAAATTCGCATCGTGATTGTATCCGGCAACTTTGACGTTGATGGGAGCCGGCAGACCAAAGTTTAAAATTTGGCTGACGATGTCGGCCGGCTGGAAGAAGAAGGTCAGTTCCGGGAATTTGGCATGCAGATTCTGACGGAGCGTTGCGACATATTCGGGTGTGGTGCGGGAGCGGTCATGTTTCAGCGAGACCAGAATTTCACCGTCATGCTGACCGATGGTTGCATTGTCACCGAAAGCCAGACTGTATTTTTCAGAGACGATACCGAAGTTGTCGAGAATGAGGCCGATATTCTCCTGGCCGACCGTGCGACGGATTTCGTCTTCCACGGCACTGAAAACCTGCTCGGTCTTCTCAATGCGGGTGCCGGTGGCGGCGCGAACGTGAAGTCGGAATTGCCCGGCATCCACGCTGGGAAAGAAGTCCTGACCAACCCAGGGCAAGGCGATAAAGGCGCTGCCGACCAAAATGAGGAACAAGACAAATACCACGCCGCGATTTACCAAGGCCCAGCGCAGCAAATGCAGGTAGCGCGTCCGCAAGGCTTCGAAGCCGCGAGCGAAACCTTGCTGGAAGCGCATGAACCAATTGGCTGAATTGCCAGACGTCTGTTCGTGGGTTTCGTTGCGGAGAATGAATTTAACGAGCACCGGAACAAGCGTCCGGGAAAGGGCGTAGCTCGACAGAATCGCAAATACCACCGCCAGCGCCAAAGGTGTGAAAAGATATTTGGCCGGGCCTACGAGGAATACGACGGGCACGAACACAATGCTGATCGCCAGTGCGGAAACCAAAGCCGGGACGGCGATTTCACGGGAGCCTTCCAAAATAGCAGTGCGGAGTTTCTGGCCCATCTCCGAATGGCGATGAATGTTTTCAATGGTAATAGTCGCCTCGTCCACGAGCACACCAATTGCCAGCGCCAATCCACCGAGCGTCATCACGTTGAGCGAATAGCCCATGAGGCTTAAAAGGCTCATCGAGGAGAGCACACTCAGCGGAATGGAAATGGCAACAATGAGCGTACTGCGCCAACTTCCCAAAAAGAGCAGGATGAACGTAGCGGTCAACAGAGCGGCGATGACGCCTTCTTTAACTACGCCATCGAGAGCCGCCTGAACGAAAAGCGATTGATCAAACAGGAGGTCAATTTTCAAACCTTTGGGCGCGGCTGCCTGCATTTCGGGCAGCTTGGCTTTCACTGCATTAATAATGTCGAGCGTCGAACTGTGGCCGTTCTTGATGATCTGGAGCAGCACGGCACGCTTGCCGTTGGCCCGCACAATATTTGGCTGCACTTCAAAGCCATCGTGAACATGCGCGACATCACGAACATAGGTGACCACGCCCTGATCCACCTTGAGGGGGATGTCATTCAGGGCATCCAGAACACGCGGTGAGTTGTTCATCCGCACTGCATATTGGGTATCGCCGATTTTGGCGGTGCCGCTGGGAAGCGTGAGGTTCTGCGCAGTGAGAGCATTATTAACATCGCGTGCGCTGAGTCCCTTGGCTTGGAGCTTGGCCGGGTCCAGATCGACCATGATCTGGCGGACCTTGCCGCCAAAGGGTGCCGGCAAAGTCAGGCCGTTAATGGTGGCCAATTGTTGGCGGATGCGGAAGATGCCGTAGGTATAAAGTTCAGCTTCGCTCAGCGTGTCCGAACTAAGAGACATCTGAATAATCGGCACACTGTCCGCCGCAAAACGGAGGATGATGGGCGGTTGCACGCCCGGTGGCATGCGACGCAAGATGGCTTGAGAAACCGCCGTGGCCTGGGCCAGACCGCGTTCAATGTTCGCGCCAGGTTGGAAATAGATCTTGATGATGCCGACACCATCAATGGTCTGCGACTCCATGCGCTGGATGTCATTGACGTTCGCGGAGAGTGCAAACTCCGAGTAAACTGTAATTTGCTTCTCGAATTCCTCGGCGCTCAATCCGTTATAAGTCCAGATGATGCTGAGCACCGGAATATTGATTTCGGGAAAAATATCTTTCGGCGTCTGTTTGTACGATGCGGCGCCCGCAATGAGAATGGCGAGCGCGAGCACGGCGAAAGTGTAGGGCCGACGAAGAGCGAGTTTGACGATCCACATAAATTTTCAGAGTTGTTGGGTTGGTCGCGGAACGGACTCGTTCAGGCGGCGAATGCGAACGCGGCGTGTTGGTGAATGGCCTGCTGATGGCTCGTCCAATTGCGGATGCCTTGAACCTTCTCTTCTGCCAAGGTTGGAAGAAGCAGGTGCGGGAAGATTGTGAGAGAAGCAAGAGCAAGCGCTTCATCCACGGCCTGGCGCACGAGGTTTATTTGAACATCGGAAAATTCCGAAGTGAATCTTCGCACCAATTGGGTCTTGAGTTCTTCCAGTTTTGACCTGCACGCAGCGGAAAAACTTTGTGGCGTTAAGTCAGTGTAAGAGAGCGATTCTGTTTCCGAGTATGGGAGGGTATTCTGAGCTTTCATATTTATTTTAGAGTTAGAATTAACTGACCGGTCAATTCATTTTTAGGCGTAGTTCAGGCGTCATTTGGTTATTTATATTAAAGGAGATTATTAAACCAAGACTGGCTTGGCACCCAGGATCGTCATGACGGCGGGCTCAAGGTCGCGCAGCAATTCAACGTTATTTTGCACCTTTGCTTCAACCAACATTCCCACGACTACTGACCAAACTCTTTGCGCGGCCGCCACGGGATCTTTTACCGTGACAACGTCCGCACGGATGGCATCTGCAATGGCGCTTTCGATGTATTTTCTTCCACGTTGGGTTAATTCCTCGCACTTGGCGCGAATTTTTTCGTCCTGAGTGGCCACTTCCGCACCGATACTGGCGTAAGGACAACCGCAGACGTGGCCGTATTTCTCAGCTTTTTCTTTCTGACCGTCATACAGGAACCGGCACCATTGTTGAATGCGCTCCAAGGGAGGTGTTTGGGGCGAAAAAAGCCGATCCATTACGGGTTGATTCTCTTTCCAATGCTCCTGATAAGCTTCAACTGCGAGATCGGCCTTGGATTCGAAAAAGTGGTAGAAACTTCCTTTATTGACCCCTGCCCGGTCGCAGATGTCTCCAACGCTCACCGAGCCGTAACTGCTATCCCAAATGAGATCAAAAGCCACTTGGAGAAGCTTGTCTTTCGTTATGCCCGGTTTTGCCATAGAGCTAATTTCTTTTTCTGCAACAAGGTCATATTCTCATGAATTGACCGAACGGTCAACTTCTTTTTTCAATTATCTACCTTCGTATTTGAGCTAGTACTTTCGTGAGTTTTAGTGCGACGTCGGACTGCTCCAAACGTGGTTTGAGCGTTCGTTATCTTGCGTCTGAGAGTGGCCCCGAAGTTTGGATGGTAGTGGCAGTGCGGTGAATGAGTGAAGACGATCATGGCAATATAAATAAAACTTTGCTCATCACAGGCAATTTATTCAGCCGATCAAGCGGTGCCAACTGGTTCGTCGTGGAACCCATAATTAACATTGATCCTCAAACGTAAATGTCCCAGCTCGCGAGCTTTGTGAACTATTTCGACTGAAACTTTTATGCGCTTTAAATGGAGCAACCCGATTAGATTCTTTTCTTTGAGGGTTTTAGTCGGTCTGCTTAAATCAATTAACGAAGATGAGTAAAGACCGACAACCATTTACCGAATACGTAACGAAGGCTAATCGCGGTTCGAACAACTCGAAGGCGGCGTGGATCACTGCTGGCATTTTAGGAGCATCATTGATTGTCGTTTTGCTGTGCTGGGCCACGGCGGTGGGACAGTTGCGCGGGTTAAGAGCGTTCCCGGCAAAATTGGCTGAAGCCGACGATAAACTTGCGAATGCGCTTGCCGAAAACCAGAAAGCCAAAGAACAAATCTCGGAGTTGCAAGCACAGATAGCCGATTTGCAGAAGGAGAAGGAAAAGGTCGGACAGACGGCGAAAGGGCTGGAGGATGAAATGCGCTCCGACCTCGAATCCAAGGATGTCACCATCTCCAATTTGAAAGGCAAACTTACGGTGAACATTCTCGACCGCGTATTATTTGATTCGGGCGAGGCCAACTTGAAACCGGATGGTGAATCCGTTCTGCGCAAGATAGCGACGATCCTTGCCGGTCATGCCGAACTTAAGATTCAAGTTATTGGCAATACGGACAACGTGCCTATCCGCAATCGATTTGCCAGCAATTGGGAACTCTCCACCGCCCGTGCGCTGGCGGCTGTGCATTTTCTTACGGAAAAGGCGGGGGTTGATCCGCGCCGTGTTGGGGCTGCCGGGTATGGTGAACATCGTCCGATTGCGGACAACTCGACAGCTGAAGGACGGGCGAAGAACCGGCGCATTGCCATTACGATTTTGCCTGATGAACTTGCTGTGGCTGATGCCGTGAAGCCTGATGCGTCCGTTGATTCCAAGGCCAAGCCAGTTGTGACGGAGGGGCGTGAATCAGTGGTCAAGTAAACCATTAAAGCATCAAGGGTTCCCCCGCCCCTGCCGGGGCGCATGATATTCGTGGACGGTAACCGGTGGCTGCGGCCGCTGGCGCAGCCCTGGCACCGGCTAATTTCCCAAGCCCCTCCGGGCCCTCCGGGGCAAAGCGATTTTAATTTCATTCGGAGGACAAACTCTTGCAAGCCCCAGCAAGTTCTTTGCTGAAGACAAAGTTAGGGCTTCGTTGAGAACTCTGCCCTTCGATAGTTGGTCTCAGGGAGTTTTCAATGCGCGGTAGTAGCGGCGGGAAAACGTGGAGGCTTGTGGGTCGGGGATGGTGAGAGTGCCGTTCGCAGGTAGCGTGTTTGTGGCGAGTTGAGACCAACTGGTGAGGTTGGTGGAGGCTTGGATGATGTAGGTTGCCTGTGGCGCGCCGGTGAGGGTGAAGGAGAATCCGCCGCCGGAAACTTTTTGCGGCTTGCTTAACATCGGAGGCGCATTGGTGGTGACGGTGATGGAATTTGTCGCAAAGGCGCGGCGACCATCGGGCCATTGAACTTCGGCTTCGATCCAATATGCCCCGGCTTGCGAGCCGGGCGTGAAGGTGTAGCTTGCTCCGCCGAAAGCGGGTTCCTGGCCACTGGCTTCCCAGATGATTCGCGCGGTGCTCAGGTTGGTATCGGCGACGTTGAGGGTGACGGTCACGGGTTGGCCGGGAGAATTGGCGGAAGGCGGTGTGAGGATGGTGGCGTTGGTGGAACGCCAGAGTTGATTGGCAAGGGAAGTTTGTGCGGCGAGCCAGACGGTGCTGGCGAAGCTGCGCGCGGTGTCGGTGGTGGAGCCTTCGGTGGAGACGTTCCAATCATCGCACCAGCGGTCGTAATATGGATAGGGCGCGGGGTCGGCGGAATCGGAGGGAAATGCGAGCCCGCTCAATTCCCAGCCGTAAACCCACGTGGGCAGGAAACCGGTATTGATGTTGCTCATCGGAATGCCGTCCTTGGGCAGTGAGCGACGATCATTCACTGAGTATTGGTCCACGGCGTTGCGCGGGCGTTTCCAGCCGAGGCCAGTGAGATAGGAGACATTCACCGGATTGCAACCACCTTCGTAATTCACGTTGCGGAGCAGTGCGTCGATGTATTGCGAATTGGTATTAAATTGATAAGCCACGGCCAGGTCGAAGGCCTGCGACGGCGAAAAGTACCAACCACCGCCTTGATAGGCTTTCGACAAATCCGGGAAGCTGCTGCCGTACGCGTTGTCCTGCGACCAACTTAAAAGGTCATTGCCGCAATTGGTGACGACGTCCACACATTTGCCGAAATAAGCTTGTTGGATTTGCGCGTTGTTCAACCGGCCGCTGCGAACGGCGAAAGCGTAATCGCGAACGGCATTGCCATAACAGGCGTACATCCGCGTCCAACCCCAGCGAAAGGTCGCGTGATCGGTGGGATCGGGAAACCACTCGAACAGTTTGGCCTGATATTGCGCGTCACCGGTGGTGACATACAGTTCGCAGGCGGCCCAGGCGAGTTCGTCGCGGTGGGTGAAATCGTCGTCGAAATGCTGCACCTTTTGATACGAACCATCGAAGCCAAAACGCGTGATGGCGTTGGTCAGGAATTGCCAGCCGAGTTTTGCCTTCGCCAAATAATTGCTCGCGATTTGCGGATAGGCTTGCTTGAAGCGCGGCGACCCGGCGCATTGCGCGAGGGCAGCCACGGCGGCGGCGGTACAGCCGGTGTTTTTCGGCCAGACGACTTCGGGATCACCATTCTCAGGCAACACGTCGAGTTCGTATTCGCGGAATTGCGGATAGACAGAATAATAGAATCCGCCATCGGCATCCTGCATGCGCGCGAGAAAATCTGCCTCCCATTTGGCTTCCTGCAAGACGTCGCTGATGCCATCGCCGCTTTCGGGGAGGCCGAGATTATCCAGCGCGCCAACGCCCGGCAAAGAATCCGCTGCGAACACCAATGTGTGGACCAGTTGCGCGCCGTTGTAGGTGACGCGGTTGTAATCGCCTGCTTCGAAGTGGCCGCCAGTGACGGAAACCGGAGCTTGATTTACGAAGGGAAACAGTTGCGCGGAATAATTAGTAAGGCGCGGCGCGATTTGCGCGGGATTGTCGGGATTGATTTCGCCAGAATAATTCGACACCACCTGCCAGGTGAACGCGAAGGGCGCGGAGGCATTCGTGGGCACGCTCGCAGGCGTGAGGTGATCAGCGGCGTGCGTGAAGCGGGTGAACGGCATGGTCACCGCGAAGCCGCCGCGCTGATGGAACATTCCGAGGGCGTAGGTCCGCGCGAAGGCCATGGCGATGCCGTTGTCAATGCGGAATGGCAGCGAAGCACCCATGCCCGGCACGACGAGACGATATTCGCCCGGTGTCGTGAAGCTGCTGAAATCTGCTTCGTAAACTTTTTGATACGGCGTGGGCGAATATTGGTAGCCGACATCCGGGCGCAAGGTCAGCGTGCCTTGATATAAGGTCGCACCGCTGGAGACGTTGACGATGGAAAAATTGTTGGTGGGAATGGTCATCTCGCCCAAATTGCCGAGGTAATAGCCGATGGTCGCTTTTTTCGGATAGGCTGGTAGATAACCTTCCTGGTTGACGTGGATTGCGGGATTGAAGCGGAGCGGGTCCGCCACAGTGGCGAATGCCAGGTTGGTGGGCCAGAGCGTGCCGTTATTGATTACTTGCACCGATGAGCCCTGGGCGATGGGTTGGCTCAATTGAAGATAAAGCTCGTTGCCGACGCGCAAATCCCACGCGAGCAAAGGCGCATAGAGGGGACGACGTTTGAAACCGACGCTGGTGATAGAGTTGGTCTGGCCATTGACGATCACCTTGACGCTCGATATGTCCGGCGAGACAAAATTTTTCTGGTCATTGACCCAATCCCAACTGGCCACGTGCGCCGGGTCGGGCTGCTTGGTGTTGACGAGATAAAGTTCCAGTAAATTGGGCGAAAGAATGCGCAACGCGTGGTCACCGGCGACCGGTGTTTGGATATCTATAGCGGAGGGAACGGCGGCCGAGGCACAGGGTATGAATGGCAGCGCGAACAGGGCGGTTAAAAAAGCCGAACCGAGGAAACCAAAGGCGAACGTTTTCTTTTGCATCGAGCATAATCCTCAGGCTAGCAGGGACATCCAACAATACGCAGTCTGACGCAATTTTGAGGGATTTTTACCCTATATGATCATAAAAAAAGCGGCATGATTAATTGCTAGCGAAGGTGTGCCGATTGTGAGGAGAAAGTGTGGCGTGCATCGAAAAATAATAATGATTGTGATGGACTGGCTGGAAGCGGCGTGAATGCCGCGCACCTTCGCTGAAGGTCTGGATTTTTATTGTCGGCTATGGTGGATATGGGTGTTTCTGCAGGCTTATGTTTTTCCGTTTACGAGCATGGTGGTGAAGTAGTTTTTAACCACGGATAAACACGGAGAACACGGATGGGGACAAAAATCCGGCGTGTCACCAGTACTGGTGACTGGCTAGGGACAGGTTCCGTGTTAGAGTCATATCGTTGTTGCTGCACTGGTTCTCAGGTGTGGCACGTGTGAAAAGGCCGGACCTGTTGTCCGGCCCTTCTTTTTTTTCAGGGGGTGAGATTCATCGTTTTCTTCGTGGGTTATTCATAGGGCGATTTTCAAACTATTGTTAATCAATGTGTTGCGAGAGGGATGGAGTTGGTGAAGAACGGTGTTCGTGAATGTTTTCATCGAAGCGGCGTGAACGCCGCGCTCTTACGAGGCGTAGCGACTGGATTTGCATGGGGCTTGACAAAGTGTGACACAGTTGTAACTATGTTTGCGGCAATAAAG
>JAQGPC010000068.1 GCA_028293285.1 Pedosphaera sp. | reverse complement strand
ACCAGAAAATTTGGAAAGTCACCCCCTCAAAAAAAATCAGCAAACCCTCGTAGAATAAGCGGGTGATTGCTGAGCCATGCTCTTATGGGATAACACTGGATTATGAGTAAGATTAAGAAAGGCAAGGCGGCTCTCTCAATTTCAGGAACGCACTTGCTTCCCGATGCAGGTGAAGCCAAGCTGTGACCGGTCGGGCACTGTCTTTAGGCGCCCTAATTGAATATGCCGAAAAAAAGCTGGATGCTGGCAGTCTTATGGCTGTGGTTCTGCGGCGCTTCCTTCGATGCCCTGGCAACTCCTGACGCGCGCTTCAATATCACGTCGTGGAAGGCTGGGCCAGGTTTGCTGCCGCAAGGCTCGGTCATTTCCCTGATTCAAACCCGGGACGGTTATCTCTGGATGGGCACGCTGGGCGGCCTGGTGCGTTTTGATGGCACGCAGTTCAAGGAGTTTGACGAGAGCAATACACCGGGATTAATCAGTCGCGAAATCGTTTACTTGTTTGAGGACAGCAAGAGTAACTTGTGGGTGGGCACGCAAACGGCGGGCGTCTTATTGATCAGGGACGGACGGATCAGCAGCCTGGATATCGGCAAGGGAAGTCGCGAAGGGCGTTTGATGTCGGCTTGCGAGGATTCAACGGGTGCGGTCTGGCTTTATACCGCGGATGGTCAATTGGCGCGGCATCGGAATGGCCGGGTGGATGTGCTGGATGGCGGCAAGAGCCAGCGCAGCAGTTGTCGGTCGCTTATCACGGAGTCATCCGGGCCGATGTGGGTGGGGATGGACCATTACCAGATTGGTTTGAATCCGGCGGCAGTGGCGAATTCAACGGCGTTACCTCCGGTGGAACAGGAGATGGTGGTTACCAACAAGCTAGACTTGCTGCTGGCGAGCAAAAAAGGCGGGTATTGGCGTCTGGCGAATAATCGTATCCAGAAGTGCAAGGTGAACCGCGTGGAACGGGACTTGGGTGAATACAAATGGCATGGGCCGCCGGCGTGCGCCTGCGAAGATCAGGAGGGAAACCTGATTGTGGGCACATTTGGGGAAGGGTTATGGTGGTTTGATGCTGCGGGGAATGCGCGGCAGATTTCGGAAAAGGAGGGTTTGTCCCATAATTTTGTATTGTCATTGGCGATGGATCGCGAAGGGAGTTTGTGGGTGGGGACGGATGGGGGCGGGCTGAATCGGGTAAAACGCCAAATCTTCAATGTGCTGGAAGGAACTTCGACTTTGACGGTGCAATCGGCCAGCGAGGATAAGCAAGGAGGATTGTGGTTGAACACTCATGGTGGGATTAAATATTTGAAGGATGGCGTTCTGAAAGATTTTATTTCCGAGCCGGGCATAGTAAATGGACAAGTCATTTTTGTGGATGCCAATCAAAGAACCTGGGCGGGCGCGTCGGGTTATCAAGGGCCAAACCAGTTGGTTTCGCGCCTGTTCCAATTGCAGAATGATCGATTTCAACGAGTAACCTCGCTGGAAATGGTCAATCCGGAGATTTCAGTAATCTACCAGGATCGCACCGACAAGCTGTGGATGGGCACGCAAAACGGCTTGGCAAGATGGGATGAACATGATTGGAAAATTTTCACGACAAAGGATGGATTGTCGTCGGATCGGGTGCGGGCGATGGCCGAAGACACCCAGGGAAATTTTTGGGTTGGAACTGATGGCGGGTTGAACCGGATGCAAAATGAGAAATTTATGCCGGTGGGGAAGGATGCGGAATTATCTGGTGAAAAGATTTCGTCGCTTTTGGTGGATGAGGAAAATGTTTTGTGGATAGGAACTCCGGGTAAAGGGTTGGTTCGTTTCAAAAATGGCCAGTGGACACGTTATGGGAGAGATGATGGATTGATCAGCAATGGGATTGGTTATCTGCTGGATGACGGCAAGGGTTCGCTATGGATTGGCTCATACGCAGGATTGATGCGAGTGCCAAAGAAAATGCTGAACGATTTTGCAAACGGAACAGCGAAGTCAATTTCCTGCCGTGCCTATGGTCAGGTTGATGGATTAGGAGAGTGTACGGCAGGGTCGCAACCCGGGGCATGTCGCACGCATGATGGAAAACTCTGGTTTCCAACGACCCCGGGACTGGCCTGGGTGGATCCGGCGCAAATTAAGCCGAATACCAATCCGCCACCGGTGATTATTGAATCAGTGCTGGTGGATGGTCATTTGCAGAATACGAATGGAATTCGAGCGAAATTTCCGGGAACCATCACGCTCCAACCCAGCCAGGAGCATGTGGAGATTCAATTCACCTGCCTGAATCTTACTGACCCGACCAAGGCGCGTTTTCAATATCGCATGGAAGGACATGAAACCACCTGGACCGATGCCGGTGATAGCCGCCGGGCACCCTATAGCAAACTGCCTCCGGGAAATTATACGTTCCGGGTGAAAGCCTGCAATGAAGACGGGATCTGGAATGAAGCCGGCAGTTCGCTGGCTTTTATTGTGAAGCCACCATTCTGGCGCACTGGATGGTTTGTCACGATTACGACCATTTGCCTGGTGGGGATGATGGTGGGAGCGGTCTATTATGTCTCCACGCAAAATTTGCAACGTCAATTGGCCGGGCTGCGGCAACAACAGGCGTTGGAAAGAGAACGGCGTCGGATTGCGCGGGACATTCATGATCAAGTCGGGGCGAGCCTGACTCAAGTCTCCATGCTGGGCGAGATGGTGGAGAGCGATAAAGATTTTCCGGAGGAGGTCGAAGCACATGGCCAGCAAATTTCCCAGACGGCCCGCGAGACGGCCAAGGCGTTGGATGAGATTGTTTGGGCGGTGAACCCATCGAATGACACGCTGGATGGCTTGATTACTTATTTCTGCAAGTATGCGCAGGAATATCTGGCGGTGGCAGGATTGCGGTATCGGCTGGATGTGCCATCGCAACTGCCCAACACGCCGATTCCTCCGGACCTCCGGCACAACGTGTTCCTTGCTTCGAAGGAAGCGGTGACCAACATCGTCAAACATGCCAAAGCATCGTCCGTTTGCATCCGGTTGCGGTTGGAATCCGACCGGTTTGTTTTGGAAATTGAAGATAATGGGAAGGGCATGGCCGATATGAACGAGGCGCGAGCAAAGACCAGAAACGGCATGAGCAACATGCGCAAGCGATTGGAAGAAAGTGGCGGCAGCTTTTCGATTGGTCCCGCACCGGAAGAGGGCACGTTGGTTCGTTTGATTGCACCACTGGGAAAGGTGAAAATTGACGGGACGGCCAAGCAGTGTAACACTTCGACGCCGGATACGGCGGTCCATTCTTAAAATGCCAATTAGCGTTTCCATTGTTGAAGATAGCGAGCAGGTTAGAAATACCCTGACGCGCCTGATTGATCGCGCGGAGGGTTTTCGTTGCCTGAGCCAGTATGCCAATGCCGAAGCTGCCTTGGAAACCTTGCCGAATGATAAACCGGATGTAGTCTTGATGGATATCAACCTGCCGGGAATGAACGGAGTGGAATGCGTGCGGAAGTTAAAGCAGGTCGCACCGGATATTCAGGTGATGATGCTCACCGCGTATGAAGATACAGAGAATATTTTCAATGCATTGGCGGCGGGGGCGTCGGGTTACATGCTGAAACGCACGCCGCGAGCGGAATTGCTGGAGGCCATCAAGGAAGTGAAGCGGGGCGGTTCGCCAATGACGACACATATTGCGCGCAAGGTGGTGCAATCGTTTCAAAAGGCCAGTGCCGCTCCCCCACCCGCCGAGAGCAATCTTTCGACGCGGGAACAGGAAGTATTGGATTGCCTAAGCCAGGGATTTTTGTACAAGGAAATTGCGGAGAAATTGGGGATCAGTTACGAAACCGTGCATACCTATATCCGGCGCATTTATGAGAAACTACAGGTGAGGACGAGGACAGAGGCGGTGGCGAAATTTCTGCGGCGTTAACCATAAACGAGCATTTTTTCTATAAAATCGGCCTGTTTTTGCGAAATTCGACTAGGGACATTTGTCACCAGTACTGGTGACTAGTGGAGAATGGCAGATGAGGTATGGTTAACTCGTTGACGATGCAAAAACGCAGTGTTTCGTGTGTGTAAAAAGGCGTATGTCTGCGGCGCCGCATCAGTAAAAAGATTTGTTCTCATTGAGGCCGGACGAAAGTCCGGCCTTTTTGTTTTTGCGTGTTGAGATCGGGAAAGCTCTCTCTGTGAAGTGCGGGAATGGAGCGAAAGGAGCACTCAACCAATCCGGACCACGCGCATGATGAGAGACTTTCTATTGAGATTTTAGATGGAGCCAGCTGTCGGGATTGAACCGACGACCCACGCTTTACGAAAGCGTTGCTCTACCACTGAGCTAAGCTGGCCACCCTTTTGAACAACTGACGCTGCTCAAAACAGACACATTTTGAGAAGATGGCTTTCGATGGCAAGTTAATTCCGCCGCCAATTGGTCGCTCTGAGCAAAATTGACAGAGGGAGGAAAACACCCCATAGCCTTAAATTGTTGTACGACCATACTCTTCGCTGGTAAGAACGGCCATCAGTGCTGCCGGTCAAAACATCGTCTGTTTATTATAATCAATAGAAGTTAAAAATCCAATCGCGAGGAATTTTTTATGCCGAGGAAATCTGTATTTTGTATTGCTCAAAGTGACGCCCAAGCCATCAATATCGTGCAACAACTTAAGACGGCCGGGTTTCGCCCGGATGACATTTCAGTTCTATTTCCTGATAAACAAGGGACGAGGGACTTTGCCCACGAACAGCAAACTAAAGCTCCGGAAGGAGCTGTTACCGGCGCAAGCACAGGCGGCGTGCTGGGCGGTGCCCTCGGCTGGCTGGCTGGCATTGGGGCATTGGCTATCCCGGGAGTCGGACCGTTTATTGCGGCTGGCCCCATCATGGCGGCCTTGGGTGGTGCGGCAGTGGGCGCTGCCGTGGGAGGCATTACCGGTGCGCTCGTAGGCATGGGCATTCCAGAATATGAAGCCAAGCGCTATGAAGGAAAAATTCGTAGCGGCAATATTCTAATATCTGTGCATTCAGATACCGCCAAGAATGCCGATAAGGCCCGCACAATTTTTGAAAAGGCTGGAGCCCAGGACATTTCTTCATCCGGTGAAGCGACCGTGAAAACGAAGTCTGGCAAAGAGGAAAGAGAACCCGTTGCCGAGCGGACTAATTTGAAGTCCCGTTCGAAAAACGGCGTGACAGAAAATGGTCAGACCAGCGCCGCGGCTCCGGCTACTGCAACAGCGGGCGCTCCAGTAACGTCAGGCGCGTCACGGACGCGACCCGCGACACCACCAGTTATCTCCTCAGCTCCCCGCACCGCCAGCCCATCCACCTCTTCGAATAGCAATCCCACTCCGGAAGAAATTTCCGCCCGCGCCTTTGAAATTTACGTCAGGAAAGGCCGCCTGGAAGGACGTGATACCGAGAACTGGCTTGAAGCTGAAGCTGAATTAAAGGCCGAAAAACATGCGGCATCACCATCCTCGAGCCGCCGGTAAGCCGCACTGCAGTAATCTAAATTGAAGCGCACGCGGACACGAGTTGTCCGCGTGTTTTTTATTGCTGGTTAAGAAGCTCCCTATTCCTGCTTTCTTCCTAAATGCGAAGCGGGGCTGCCGTTACCAGCAACCCCGCCCATTAATCAACTGCAAGGGGCGGGCATTATCTGCCCCGCCCTGCTTGGTTACTCGTTCAGCAGAACGATCCGGTAGAACCGCTGCGGAGCGTCTTTGGACACCGTGAGTGAGGCGGTGGCACCGGTTGCCATGACGTCGGGCGTCACGTCGGTCCAACTCTCATCACTGAGGCTGCTCTTATACTGCACGCGGTAGAGCTTGCCCGAAGCCGCCGCCCAGTTGAGATCCAGACCGCCATTGGCCGAGGCCGAGAAGGCGGGAGCTGGCACGGGTGGCACCACGGCGCGTTGTGCTGGAGCCGGGTCGTTCACCACGATGACGGTAACCGTCTTCGAATCCGACTTCGGGTTCGCGCCATCAATAGGATTATCGGTGACAAACACCGTGAAGATGTTGGTGCCAACATCCGTTGTACTCGGCGTCCAGGTGAAAGCACCGGTTGCCTGATCAATGGCCGCTGTGGCAGGCGCGTCTGCATCCAGCGAGAAGTCGAGGACTTGCGCCGGAACATCCGCATCGGTGGCTGTGGCCGTGAAGGCCAGCGTGCTGCCGGCATTCACTGTGAAGGTGTTGGCCAGATTGGAGCTGGTCACCACCTGGAAGTTGTCCACATAGACCGTGTAAGCTCCCGTGCCACCGGCGGGCACCAAGGCTAGGTGTTCCAAGACACCCTTGCCCGTTGTCGATGTCAGAATTCCATCACCACTACCCAGGGCACTGATGACAGCTTCCGTTGGGATGTTGAAGGTCAGCGTTGTCCAGGTGTTGGCCGGTACCGTGCGACTCGGATTGGGAGCGCTGCCGTTCTTGCTCGGCACACCCACCCATTCCAGAGTACCGGTGGTGCCACCGTCCGCGCCGATGGCGGCAGTGGTGCTGGTTTCACGCACGCCCAAACCAACTTTCAACGCCTTGGTCGTATAAATATCGAAGGACAAGGTTTGATTGAAGTCAATGGTCGGATTCGGCAATTTGGCCGCATTCTGCGTTACGAGGCGCACCCATTGATTACTGGTGGTGGTATTAAAGCCCCAGCCGATTTTCAGCACGTTCGCACTCGTATGACCCGCCGGATAGGTGGTTGTCACCGAGGTGTAGTTCGTGGAGGTATCCAGGAAACTCAACGTCGTGCTGGAGTTCTCTGGTGACTTGAACATCACAAACTCATTTGGTGTGTTGTTGGTGAAGCTCTCAAAGTCAGCAACCGTTTCAGTGATGCTGCCATTGGGCAGGGTCAATACCGGTGCTGCATTCAGAGGCGTTACAATCAAGACCACTGTTTGCTCGTCGTACAATGGAGGCGTTCCATTATCGGTAACCCGAACTGTAACCGAATTGGTGCTCGTTCCAGCAGGCGGATTGTAAGTGAAGTCACCGGTGGTGGGATTGATACTTGCTCCTGAAGGAACGGGAGCGGTCAGGCTGAAGGTGAAGGTGTCACCCGGTAGATCATCATCCTCACCGAAGGCGGTGAAGGTGACGGTTTGGCCAGAAGAAACTTCGATAGCCTGATCCGGCACACCACCGATGCGCGGAGGTGTGTTGACCTTGTTGACCACGATGGTCAGATTCTTGGTATCGCTCAGGTTGGGCGAGCCGTCATCAGTCACGATGATCGGAATGACATTGGTGCCGTTATACTCCGGAGTCGGCGTCCAGGTGAAGAGACCCGTATCGGCATCGATGACCGCGTTCGTCGGAGCAGTAGCTCCGAGGCTGAAGGTCAGTGTATTGGCTGGGAGATCCGCATCAGTAGCCGAGTTGGCAACGGTGATGGTTCCCAAGGTATCAAGCGCCAAGGTAGAACTGATATTTACCACTTCGAAATCATCGAGGTAGAGGTTATAAGTGCCCATGCCGCCTGCGGGCACGAGAGCCAGATGTTCGAGCACACCCTTGCCAGTGGCGAGAACGCCATTGCCGGAACCAGGGAACGCGGTGACAGGTTCGGCTGGAAGGTTGAATTCAAGCGTTGTCCAGTTACTAGCGGTGACTGTGCGAGTGGGCTGCGGTTGGCCGCCAACATTGCTGGTCACACCGACCCATTCAATAGCGCCAGTGGTTCCGCCATTGTCTCCGACTGGAACTAAAGTTCCGGTTTCGCGGATACCCAAGCCAATTTTCAAGGCCTTATCCGTCCAGACTTTGAAGCGAACGCGCTTACCCAAGTCCACGGTCGGATTTGGATCAGCATAGGTGTTCGTGTAACTGGTGGTGGTAAAGGTGGTCAAACGGATCCATGGATTCGTGGTGCCGGTTTTGAAGGCCCAAGCAACGTGCAGGGCTTGCAAGCTGGTGTTGACATCGAAATCAGGATAGTTGGTCGAGATTTCAGTAGTCGAGAGAGTCACCGCATTATCCACAAATCCAGCCGTGCTACCGGAGTAGAAAGCATCGCGGAACATCACGCTGCCGCTATTTGCTTCGGGATCAGTATTTTCAAAGTCATCGATGAAGGTTTCCATTGTTCCCGTTGCACCCAAGGTGAGCACAGGAGCAATATTCCCTTCATTGACCGTAACGGTGAAACTCTGTTTGGCATTGAGGCTGGGTGAACCATTGTCGGTTACCCGCACGGTAACGGGATAAACATCGGGTCCCTGCGCTTCGGTTGGGGTCCAACTGATGGCGCCACTGGAGGAGTTGATGGTCATGCCAGCCGGAGCGCCCGGTTCCAGACTGTAGGTCTTGGTGTTGGCCGGAACATCAGTATCGGTGCCCACTGCGGTGAGGCTCAAGGTGCTGCCTTCATTGATGGTTTGGTTGGCAATGGCGGCCAGCGTCGGCGCGGCATTCACTTCCTTGACCGTGACCGTGATGGTCTCGAAGTCGCTCTGGGCTGGCGAACCGTTGTCGGTTACGCGCACGGTGATGGTATTGGTGCTGGGGCCTTGGGCTTCGGTGGGTGTCCAAGTGAACACACCACTGCTCGCATTGATACTGGCTCCGGCAGGTGCACCGGCATCCAAGCTGTAGGTCAGAGTTTGGCCGGCATCCACATCGGTGGCACTGGCCGTGAAGGTCAAGAGACTGCCTTCGTTGACTGTTTTGCTTCCGACGGCAGCAAGCACAGGTGGATTATTGCCGGTGCTGGTCACGGTGACCTTGATGGCTTCGGTATCGGAAACTCCGAATTGATCCGTCACCTTGACCGAGAAGGCAAAGGTGCCGAGTTGTCCGGCAGAGGGAGTCCAAGCAAATTTGCCGGTCTTGCCATCGATGGTAGCTCCAGCGGGGGCACCAACGAGACTGTAAGTGAGCGTGTTCTGCGCCACGACAGCGAAGTTGTCTAAGTAGACGGTATAAGCGCCTGAAGCATTGGCCACCGCTCCGAGGATCAGGTGTTCCAAAACGCCTTTGACTTCATTGACCTTGCCATCGCCGGTGAAACCGGCTTGTGGCTCGAAGGGAATGTTGAACGAGAGGGTTGTCCAAGTTGCAGCAGCAATTTGGTGACTGGCCAGAGGAGCACTGCTGACCACGTTGGTCACGCCCACCCAATCGATGGTGCCGGTCGTGCCACCGTTCGCGCCATACGCGGCAGCGGTGCCGGTTTCACGGATACCGAGGCCGACTTTCAATGCCTTGGTGGAATAGATGTCGAACTTCACTACTTGGCCCCCATCTACCGTTGGGTTCATAATCTGGGGAGGATTGAAGGTATTCAAACGCACCCAAGGATTAACCTGACCGGTCTTGAAACCCCACCCGACTTTCATCACTTTGGCACTGGTGTGACCCGCCGGGAAGGTGGTGGTTACAGTTGAATAGTTGGTCGAGGTATCCTGGAAGGCACTTGTGCTGGTCGAGTTGAGCGGACGGTTGAACATTACCTGTTCATTGGGCGTGTTGTTGGTGAAGCTTTCAAAAGTTTGGAAGGTCGTGGTCACGACACTTTGATTGGGATCGGTAGCCGTAGCCGTGAAGGTCAACGGAGTGCTGACAGCCACGGTCTTGTTGCCTATGGCCCCCAACACGGGCGGGGCATCCGGCGTCTGCACACTGGCCACATTGGAGTAGTCGGAGTTGCCATTCGCATTATAGGAACGTACCCGATAGTAGTAGGTCGTCAGTGCGGCGCGACCAGTATCAGTGAAAGTGGCGTCACTGGCAGCATTGGTGGCGATTTGAGTAAAAGGACCGGCAGCAGCCGTGGCGCGCTCAATCTTGAAACCTACTTCACTATTGGCATTGTCTGTCCAAGCCAGATTAATTTCCGAATAGATGGCACCTTTAACCGCAGTCAAGGCGGTAGGAGCCGGCGGAGCGGTAATATCATTGGCAGTATTTGAGAAGGCGGAATTGCCTGCCGTATTGTAGGAAACGACCTTGTAATAGTAACGAGTATTACCAACCAAACCGGTGTTGGAGAAGCTGGTGGCATTGATGCCCGCAGTTCCCACCTGGGTGAAGGTTACGTTGTCCGTTGAACGGAAGATTTTGAAACCGTCTTCGTTACCGGAACCTTGCGTCCATGTCAGATTGATTTGGTCCTGAGCTACAGCCGTGGCTACCAAGGCCGAAGGTGCGCCCGGGATCACATCTTTAGTGGTGGCATTGGCAACGTTAGAGAAGGGAGAATTACCAGCAGCATTATAGGCACGAACACGGAAATAATATTTGGTGCCGGAAGCCAGGCCCGTAGCCGAATAAGTCACGTCATTGGCGGCAGTGGTGCCGATCTGGGTGAAAGGACCACCAGAAGCTGTAGCACGTTCCACCTTGAAACCGGTTTCAGTGCCGGAATGGTCAGTCCACTTGAGGTTGATCTGGCTGGCCGAAGCAGTGGTAGCTGTGAGGGCACTGGGGCCGGAAGGAGTGGCGGCAGTGTTGTTAATGATGCCCATCAACTTGGACCAATTCCAATTAGGGCCGGGATCGGTATGAGAATTGCAACTGGGATTAATGCCAAAGTGAGAAGAGGCGTAACTCCTCCAGGCAGAGCTTTGCCAGGCATTATGGCCGACGACGTGATTGCGGTCCTTGGCAATCCCGTAATGGTCGCAAAGGTGACGTTGAAGCAGTCCGGAAGCATTATACATCGCATCAGTATACCAGGCAGGGTTGCTGGCAAAGCCTTCATGCTCGGTGCCAGTGCAATAGGTATTCCAACAAATGACGTGCCAGGCATAGTAAGCTTCACGCACGCCCTGGCTGACTTCACCAGCGTTAGCATCACTGGCGTAATCCTTTTTTCCATTCACATAATAATGCACGCTCGCCTGGGTGCTGGAGCGCTGGAAATAAGAGATGGTTGAAAGGTAGTAACCTTCCATATCATGAATAACTACGAACTTGTGGCCATGACCAGAGGTGTACCAATGCCCGGAAGCACAGGGACGCCAGATGGCGGGGCCATAATCAGTACTGGCGGTTGCCGCAGATGTGCCGATAATGGCACAGAGCATCGCCACGAACAGTTTCAAGAAAGTCAACGCACTATTCCAGGAGTGGTTGACATGGGTAGGTTTATTCTTCATTTTTCGGTTTCCTTCTTCGATTTTTGTTATTTCCCATCATTGCTTCCAACTGATTAACGCCATTACTACCGGACAAAATCTTTTTTGGTTACCGCACTAACACGCCACAAACGAAAATCAACAGCGGCTACCAGGATTAATTAATTACAACGAAAAACTTTTAAAGTCGGTGGAGGACAAAGCTCGAGGGCTTGAGACGCACAGACTGACAAATCTTTTTCTTTTAACGCTAAAAAACATATCGACCCAAAAATCTATTCAGTTCTATTACTCGCAGGAGAACCCGGACAGGCATTTACATCGCCTGTCCGGGTTGTTAGAACGATTCAGCAGGAGTGACTCAAGCTCCTGCCATGAAGTTCAATTACTTGACCCACTTGACGGCGTCGGCAACGACTACGCCAGCGGCAGCAGTCCAGCAGGAAACCTCCACGGTATTATTACCGGCGTTCATGCTGTAAGCACCTTGGCTGACCCATTGGCCGCCCGTGACTTGCTGGTTAACCGTTTGAGTTACGTTACCACCTGCGGTGGAGATGATGAACGGAGTGGAACTGGAACGGTTGGCACCGGCTGGATACCAGACGTATACTGTGTAAGTGCCAGCGCTCGGCAGATTGCCCGTGAAGGTTGCGGCATCGCTCAGGCTCGCATTGGAACGATAGCGATAATCGGCACCGAACTTGTCGGTGGCCGAGGTGCCCGTGGCCCAGTTGGCCGAGGTGCTGAAACCAGCATTGGCATTGTCCACTTGAACTGTAACAGTGCTGGGATTAACCACGCTCATCAAAGTGCCCCAATTCCAGTTCGGGCCGGGGTCGGTGTGAGAATTGCAAGTCGCGTTGATGCCGAGATTGGCATTGGCATAGGTCACCCAGGCGGCATTCTTCTTTTCATCATGGCCGACAATGTGATTGCGGTCCTTGGGGAAGCCGAAGTGGTCGGCCAAGTGGCGCTGGAGCAATCCGGAGGTGTTATACATGGCGGTGGTATACCAGGCAGGATTGCTGGCAAAGCCTTCATGTTCCGTGCCGACGCAGTGCGTATTCCAACAGAGCACGTGCCAGGCATAATAAGCTTCGAGCACCATCTGGGTGAGTTCCCCGGCGGGTGCGTCACTGGAACTATCCTTCACGCCGTTAACGCAATAGTGAACACTGGCTTGCGTGCCGGATTGCTTGAAGTAGGAGATGGTGGAGAGGTAATAGCCTTCCATGTCATGGATGACGGCGAACTTGTGGCCGTTGCCAGAAGTATACCAATGACCAGAATAAGCTTGATTCCAGATGGCCGGAGCGTAATCCGCACTGGCGTTCGCCATCGAGGCAACGGAGAGGACACCTGCCCCGATTGCCAATGTTTTTCCGAGATGTAATTTCATTTTGTTGCTTTTTGTTTTCTTACTGTTTTTGGGTTTTGACTATTTCCTGCTCGAAACATTTTTGGGGCTTCGCATCATGTAGAATGCCGCTGCCACAACTAAAAGTCCCAACAGAATTGCGGCCCACGTCATCCATGCTGGACGACCCGTGGCAGTTGAAGCGCCAACCACCGGAAGACTGGCTTCTTCTTTGATTGGCTTGCCACTGATGGTTTTTTTGGCGACTGCGGGAATAAGATTCTTTACTTCTTCAGCCTTTTCCTCGGCTTCGGTCTTGGCGCGGGCCTCGGCCTTGATCTTGGCCACTTCGGCGCGCATCGGCTCCAGGTTCACCGGGTGCTTGGGCCATTCGATCCCATAGTCATGGTAGCCCTCATTCATGTGCTCATAGACCTCCAGCCCGTGCTGCTCGCTTAACTCGGCCTGGGGGATGCCGCAATACTTCACGATGGCCTTGCGCCAGCTCTCAATCTCATCGCCCTGCGCATCGGCGGGCTTGGGGGTCTCGTCATAGATCTTCT
>JAQGPC010000057.1 GCA_028293285.1 Pedosphaera sp. | reverse complement strand
TGCAAAGCTTTACCCCGCCTTGAAAACCACTCTTAAACGTTCCCTTGCCGCGACCGCCAGCATGGATTTGCGATTTAACCACTACCAGTTTTTCGCCTTTGGCAAAAAGCTTCTCCGCAATGGCTTTGGCTTCTTCTGCAGTGGAGCAGACATCGCCGGGAGGGACAGCAACGCCGTATTGGGCGAGTAATTGTTTGGCTTGGTATTCGTGTATGTTCATCGAAAATTTATTGGCAGTCGGTTGTTTCTCGTCAGTGGCTTACGGCGGCTGGTTTATTCATCAGCTTCAAACTGGGATTTTTTCTGGAAGGGATTATCGCTTCTCCAGTGGCACAACTTTAAGATCAACCGGCCCGGTGTAAAGACTTTGCGGACGGATGAGGCGGTTGTCCATGAGTTGCTCCAGCACATGGGCAGTCCAGCCAGCGGTGCGGGAAATGGCAAAAATAGGAGTAAAGAGATCAATGGGGATGCCGAGCGAATAATAAACCGTGGCCGAATAGAAATCCACGTTGGCGTGAAGTCCCTTTTGCTTGAGCATGATTTCCGCAATGCGATCGCTCATCTGGATCCACTTGGGTTCGCCGATTTTTGCGCTCAAGATTTGGGCCATGCGTTTAAGATGCGGAGCGCGGGGATCAAGCGTTTTATAAACGCGATGGCCAATGCCCATGATTTTTTTCTTTTGCTCGAGGCATTCCTCAACATAGGCATCCACTTTGTCCAGCGAACCAATCTCCTGCAGCATCTTAATGACACCTTCGTTCGCGCCGCCATGAAGCGGACCTTTAAGTGTGCCGATGGCCGAAGTGATGGCCGAATACATATCGCTTAATGTGGCGATGGTTACGCGGGCGCTAAATGTGGAAGCATTCATGCCGTGGTCGGCATGCAGCACGTAGCACAAATCCAGAGTCTTTTCCTTCTCTGCCGAAGGCTTCTCGCCGTCAATGAGATAAAGGAAATTGGCGGCTTCACCCAGAGAAGGATCCGGGTCGAGCAAGCTCTTGCCTTGACGTGCGCGATGAAAGTAGGCCGTGACAATGGGAATCTGGGCAATGAGGCGGATCGCCTTGTTGCGCTGCTCATCCATCGAGTTGTCTTCGCTGGAGGGATCAAAGCATCCCAAAGCCGAAATGGCTGTGCGAATCGCATTCATCGGCGGCGTGTCCTTGGGCAAGGTCTTGATGATTTTTACCACTCCGGTGGGCAGTTCGCGAGACGAGGCCAGACGTTCCTTAATTTCGTGAAGTTCCTTTTTATTAGGAAGATGCCCATGATGGAGCAGGTAAATGACTTCCTCGAACGTTACCTTGCCGGCAAGTTCGTTGATATCGTAACCGCAATAAATCAATTTACCGACGTCACCCTGAACATCGCTCAGTCGCGTACTGGCGGCGACAATGCCTTCGAGACCTTTAGTGGGAGTAGCGGGACTGGTCATGAGTTGTACAACGTTTTTATTTTTAAAATAGACGATTTTGCCCTAAAAAACAGGTGGTCAATCTAGGTAACGAGTCCATGGGCGTCAACGGTTTTCCTAAATTCGGCAGACCCAGTGACTATGAGCGACTTAGGAAGAGAAGACAAATTGAGACATGGACTCCTTAATTGGAATTTAAAAAGTCATTTATCTTGAAATGCGGATGAGGGATATGCACATTCCGCGTTAATGAGAGCCCTTGTCGCAACCACGCTGCTGCTTGCCCTTGTTTGGGCAGGAAGACCGATATCCGCAGCCGCAGCATCCGGTAAGGTGCCGACTTTCGCGCTTTTCGGTCGCGAGCATGTGCGACTGGCGGATTGGGCCAAGGCTAATAGCTTTGAAATCCGCTGGTTAAAAAAGGATGAATCGCTGCAATTAAGCAACGGCTCGTTAAAGCTGGTTTTTGCAATTGATTCCCGACAGGCGGAGTTGAATGGAGTGAATATATGGCTTTCCCATTCCGTTGCCCTCTACAACGGCTCCCCTTGCATCTCCACACTGGATGTGCAGACGACGATAGCGCCTGTGCTCTCGCCACCAAAGAATTGGAGCGGGGGAAAGATTAAGAAAATTGTCATTGATCCGGGGCATGGAGGCACAGATCCCGGTTTTCAGGACGGCACGCGGCAGGAAAAGAAATACACATTGTTGCTGGCGCAGGAACTATGCAGCCAACTCAAACAGGCGGGATTTGATGCTTCACTCACGCGTAATAATGATATGAACGTGGACCGTGCTTTGCGTCCGGAACTTGCCAAGCGACGGGGAGCGGATTTATTCATCAGCTTGCATTGGAACAGCGCCGGTTCGTCGCGAAATGAAGTCAAAGGAGTGGAAACGTATTGCCTGACACCCGCCGGGGCCAGTTCCACCAATGCGGGTGGCGATGTCATCAACGCTGGAACCAAACTAGGCAATCGTTACAACGAAAAAAATCTTTTCCTGGCATACCAAATTCACAAAGCATTGTTAAGCGGTCTTGGGGTGGAAGATCGTGGTGTGCGGCGCGCCCGTTTTGAGATATTACGCACCGCTGAGATGCCTGCAGTTTTGATTGAAGGAGGATTCATGTCCAATCGCACGGAATCCAAACATATTTATGATCCCGCTTATCGGAAGCAAATGGCCCGTGCGATTTTGAACGGCATCACCGCTTACAAAAAACAGGTGGAACTGCTCAAAGAAAAATCAACTCCGGTGACGAAAACGCGGTCGTGAGTAAACGGAGATTTACTCCACCTCGATTCGCCAAGGCCCAATAAACTGCATGTCATCAATAAGAAAATCGGCGGGACCATCGCCGATGAATTCGATGGTGAACCGGTCAACATTGCCCAGCGGGAGTTTCGGAAAAGAATCCAGGCGCAAATCCAGCTTTTGCCATTGGTCGGTTAATTTGGCTTCGATGGAACTTGTCGCCATAACTTGATTGTTGCCAAAGGCATTGGCAAAAAGAGTGAAGCGGGCACGACCAGTGCCCGTTTTTGTACGCAGCCAAAGTCGCAAACCGGTCGCAGCGTTTTGTTGAATCTGCCAACCACGAACCCGGGTGGTTGCCACTGTGGTTGAGTGTTGGCCAGCAGGCAAAGAAACTTTCAAAGAGGAATATCCATTTTTCGCAAGCGGATCAGTTGCTAGAGAAAGATCATTTGTCTTGGCGGTCACGAGAGACCAACTTTCCAGACCTTGCTCAAAACCTTCCAGGAATGGCCAAAAAGGTCGGCTCGGCATTTCCAATCCGAGAATACGTGGGTGGCAAATGCGCATGGGTGAAATAGTGGTCGTTCCATGAACGATCATCTGAACGAAATAAATAATGGGAACATCAATGTCATCCACCGGCACGCGCGTTTGCCATTGGGAACCGCTCAGGCTCATGTGATACGAACGCCAATCGCGCACCGGCCAGTGCCCCGGTTCATCAGCACTTGCGATTAATGTTATAGCAGCATTGGTATCCAGAGCTTCGGGTTTCAAAAAAATGAGGATTCGCCCAGCAACAGCCTCGGCATGAAGATCTTCAAACCCGCGGGAATTAACCAAATTGGTGGAGACAGTTTTTGGAAATTGAACAGCATTGGTAATCCAAGTTTCGGCGGGAGGACGGTCCGCAGCATGCCCGGAACTAGAAGCCAGGCACGTGATGAGAATTAAAAATAATACGATCCACCTCACATAAGGGACATGACATGGGTGAGGAGAATTGGCAAGGCGCACTCGTGATTTTACGAACTGCTTTTTGATTTGCTTCCGCCGCCGCCTTTGCCGCCAGCAGTGAGAACAGTGCCCGTCAGAACGCCAACTGCAAAAAAGCCAAAATACATGAGAGCAGCGGGTTGGCTGACGGTTTCTTTCAACAAGGGAGGAAGTTTGAAGCTGATATCCTGCCGATTGTGCATGCCCATTAATACCAGCAACATTAGGACAACAATCAGGAAGATGGTTTTCAAAAGCAATTTTGCGTTCATAAATTAAATTTGGCTGACGCTAGGAAAACAACCGGCAAACGTCAATCAATTGCGGAGAGTATGGTTCGCTGCTTTCTAATCTCTACTTAAGGTTTGGATTAAGCTGGAGATTGAGATTAGGATTCGTTCGTAATGAGCATCGCTACCAAAACTGGGGATAAAGGCACCACGGGACTCATGTATAATCGCAGGGTTTCCAAATGCCATCCGCGCGTGGAGGCTTACGGTTGCGTGGATGAACTTAACACGGCTATCGGAATGGCGCGCGCGACTGCGGAACACGATTTTGTCGGAAGAAATCTGCTGCTCATCCAGAAGGATCTCGTGATTTTAATGGGTGAATTGGCGACGGCGGTGGAAGATTTGCCGCGCTACGTAAAGGACGGTTTTCAATTGGTGACTCCAGAATTAACTTTTAAACTCGATACTTTGGTTCAGGAGATTGAGGCGCAGAAAATTACTTATAAAGGTTGGGCCACACCGGGAGCCAGCGTGCCGTCTGCGACTTTGGATGTGGCACGCACGGTTTGCCGCCGGGCGGAACGACGCGTGTGCGCATTACAAGAAAGCGACCAGCTTCAAAACGCAGAAGTGATTATTTATCTAAATCGCCTGGCAGATCTGCTGTGGCTGTTTGCGCGTTGGGTGGAAACGCAGCAGCAATTGGTGCCAAACGGTGAGCAGTTGGTATAGCCCGGATTTATTCGCGCCTCATTCCCGCATTGCCACTGGCTCAGACTGACAATCTGGAAGGCTTTTTAATAAAAAGTGCTGTCAGTGCTCCAAGCCCTGACCATGCCGATGGCAGAGTTTGCCGGGCTGATGCTGGCTTTGTCCATCGTGTTACCGGACTTCCAAACTACGCGGCCATCGCCAAACAGTTGATTAAGTCCGGCCACATTGTTGGGCGGCCCAACTTCCATTTTATTATAAGATGGATCAGCACATCTGGGGCCATTAATGCCATGGTTATAAGTCCATCCCTTAGTGGCACTCCAGTGATTAAGTTCATCGCTCATTAGCAGGCGGTCTGGTCTGAGTTCTTTTTCGGTCAAGTCTTGCGGCCGGGTTGCCTGCCCTGATTTCCACATTTCCACGCGCGCAAAATAACCGTAGGAGTAGGAGAAAAGCCCCCAGGTATTCATTTCAGTCTGGACAGACTGGTCCGTCCGGGGAAGCGAACTCGGGCACCACCAAATGCCCCCCACATCCGCCGTTTTGGCCGTCCGATCAATGACCCGGAATCCGGTGAAATAAGGAGCCAAAGCTTCTGCGTTAAAATATTGAGATAGAGATTCGTCTTTGAAAACATACGCCATGCAGGGCTGACGATAAGCGCCACCCATTTCAAGGGTTTCCAGGAGTCGTCCGGTGTTATCATCTCCATACAATGTGACGGCGATGCCGTGTTGGTGTAGATTAGAGATGCACGAGGTGCGCCGTCCCTTTTCCTTGGCTTTGGCAAGGGTAGGCAACAACAAGGCCGCCAGTATGGCGATAATGGCAATTACCACCAATAGTTCGATTAAAGTAAACGCGCCCTTTTCCGAAGTCTCGGATGATAATCCATGGTTCATGGGCACCTTCATTGACTATAGTTGTAACCATGCGGTTGTAATATGTAAAGAAATTTGCCAACGGAATTGTCAACCCGAGGCTGAGTTAAAGGAGAAGCATCGCATCGCCATAACTGAAGAAACGGTAGTGCTCTCTTATGGCTTCCGCATAAGCAGATAAAATCATTTCGCGTCCGCGTGTTTCGTTCGGTGAAGCAAAGGCACTGACCAACATTAGCAAGGTGGAGCGGGGCAGATGAAAATTTGTCAGCAATACATCCACAATTTTAAATGCGCGCGGAGGATAAATAAAAATGCGCGTGCGACCATTGCCGGGAACAAGTTGTCCTTCGTGAAGTGCCGCGACACTTTCCAAAACACGCACGGTGGTGGTGCCGACTGCGATAATGCGATGACCCGTTTGCTTTGCATGGTTAACAATGCGGGCAGTTTCATCGCTCACTTCGTAACGTTCCTCGTGCATGGCATGTTCAGAAACAGCTTCCGCTTTCACAGGAGCAAACGTGCCAAGGCCGACGTGGAGCGTGACAAAACAAACCTGCACCCCGCGCGCGCGAATTTCGGCCAGCAGTGATTCGGTAAAATGCAAGCCGGCAGTTGGCGCGGCCACCGAACCCAAAGGCGTGCTGTAAACCGTCTGGTAGCGAATTTTGTCTTCGGTCAATTTGCCTGGGTCATTGCGCGCGATATAAGGGGGCAGGGGAATTTCGCCAAGTGTATCCAGCATTTCGATGATGTTCGCCGTTCCCGAGAATCGCAGCCGACGATGGCCTTCGCTGTTGGTGTCGATCACATTGGCCCGCACTTCGGTTGCGTTTCCCGCGGTATCACGAAAAATTATTTCAGTGCCGACGCGCGCGCGTTTGCCGGGACGCAACATCACCCACCAATCGTTAGTTGCATTTTCCTCGAGCAACAAAACTTCAAATTGTCCGTTCGTTTTCGCGTTGACTCCCCGCAAGCGGGCGGGAATCACGCGCGAATTGTTTAAAACCAGCACATCGCCCGGATGAAAATACTCCAGGAGGTCGCGAAAACTTCGGTGCATGACTTGACCGGTGTTTCGCTGCAACACCAAGAGCCGTGATTGGTCGCGTTCCGGCATGGGAACCTGTGCGATCAGTTCAGGAGGCAAAATAAAGTCAAAATCCGCTGTTTTCATCAAAATAAAACCAAAATTTCTTTCATCTACAGTCTATTCAGACGGCGTTAACGTTATTATTCCGTAATAAAGTAGCAATAGTGAAGTAGGATTCATACTTAACTTACAATAGTCCAGCTTTAGAATTACTCTTGCTTACTCAAAGTTACTCATTTTCACCGTAGGAAAGTTATCCACCCTATCTTTCAGGTTGTGAATAACTTTCGAATAACATTTTTTCAAGATTAGCATTGACAGTAAATGGAGGGAAATGGTTAAAAGTGGGGCGTTGTGTATAACAGTGGGTTGAAGTTTAACCCCAAGTTAAAAAATGCCCAGTTCCGTTACCAACGAAGTGATCTACTACAACTCGCTGTTTCGCCACGGTGTGGATGAAAAGCGACGCGTGCAGATCCCGGCTAAATGGCGCCCTTCGGAGCCGGATGTGGAATTTACTTTGATCCTGTGGCCGAACGGCTCACAGCCCGATGCAAGTTTGTTGGTTTTGCCCCCGACCGAAATGAATGCGCTGGCGGAGAAAATTCGGTCAATGCCGTTTGCGGATCCCAAGGCGTCGGCGTTACGCCGCCTCCTGGGCAGCAAATCGGCAAGTGTCTCGCTGGACAAGGGCGGACGCATCTGCCTGCCGGAAGCAATGGTGAAGGCAGTGGGAATTGATAAGGAAGCTGTTTTGGTTGGATTGGTGGACCGGTTCGAGATTTGGAGTCCCGAACGTTATGAAACCGTGAGTGCGGTGGACGCGGCCCTGTTACCGGAAGCCTTTAAACTGATTTAATCGTATGAGCCTAGGACGATTTCTTGCAGCGGGAAGAAGTTTGGTCGGAATGAAGGACATGGACAGTCGTTATCAGATGAGGTCCAAAAATTTGTTGCCCAAGTTTGGTTCCGGCCGGAATCCGTTTTGCAATACGCCGAAAGCGGAGTCCGCCAAGGCGGTGGTGGCTGAAGCGCCGACAACTCCGGAATTGCCAAAGACCGAACCGATTGTAGCCGTAACCAGTCCGCTTTTGGAAAGTGAAGAATTGAAGGCAGTGGAATCGGTTGAAGAAATCAAGCCCATGGCTGCACCGGAAAAAACTGAGTTGAAAAATGTCAATGCATCGGCGCCGACAAAGAAAGAGCCCATGCAATTTGGTAAATGGCTGAAAAAATTAAATCTGCTGTCGTATTTGCCCATTCGCAAGCCGGGGATGAAGGCAATCGCAGTGAAACCGGCGCGGACACACGTTCAAACAGAACTATCCCTGGAAAAGGTAAAAGTTATGCGAAACGATTTAAGTGATACCGATCTGGAGCTCGTCCGGGCAAAAAAGTCCGCGGCACAGCCAAAAGCGCCACAACCTATTTTGCAACAGCCAGTGATGGTAAAGAGTGAGCCGACAACGTGGGGTCGTTTGACCTCGAGGATTTTCGGCTCCGAACAAACGCTCATCCGATAAGAGAGCCCATGCGCAGTGCCAAATTTCAACCACAATCCAGTGATGGTGGCGGAGGTGTTGGACGCGCTCAACGTGAAGCCGGGCGGCCGGTACGTCGACGGGACAGTCGGTGGGGGTGGACACGCGGCAGCCATTTTGGCCAGGAGTGCCCCGAATGGATGGTTGTTTGGATGCGATCGCGATGGCGTCGCAGTTGAAGCGGCGCAAGCCAGGCTGGCGGAATTTGCAGGCAGATTTGAAATCCAGCGCGGGAACTACGCGGAACTCGTGGGGATGCAGAAGCCGGGGAGTTATGACGGGGTGCTGTTGGATTTAGGCGTGAGTTCGGTCCAGTTGGACTCGGCGGGGCGCGGGTTCAGCTTCCAGCAGAACGGGCCGCTCGATATGCGGATGGATACGCGCCAGGGCCTGACGGCGGCGGAGTTGGTGAATCGCGCGAGCGCCGATGAACTGGCGAAGATTTTTTGGGAACTGGGCGACGAACCGCAGGGACGACGGTTTGCGCGGGCGATTGAAAATGAGCGGCAGCAGCGTCCGTTTGAGACGACCGGGCAGTTGGCGGGATTGATTGAGCGACTGGCGCCACGTTTTGGCAGGAAGGCGCATCCGGCCACGAGAGTGTTCCAGGCGTTGCGGATCGCGGTGAACGATGAGCTGGGCGCGCTGAGGCGCGGGTTGGCGGAAGCGGTGAAGATTTTGAAGCCGGGCGGACGGCTGGCAGTGATCACGTTTCACTCGCTGGAAGACCGCATGGTGAAAGAGTTCGGGCGTGAGCGTTCAAGAGATTACACGTTCGAAGGTGAAGTGGATGTGCCGGAGTTGCGAAAGCCTCGCACGCCGGAGTTGAAGTGGGTGCAGCGTAAAGCGGTGAAGCCGGGTGAGCCGGAATTGGCGGAAAACCCGCGCAGCCGAAGCGCCCAGTTGCGGATAATGGAAAAGATTTAACATGGCACGGAACCGTAAAAATCAGTCAGCAGCGATTCGCTTTGGGCCTGCGCTCAAGGCCTTCCTGCTCTGCGCGGCGATCGTGATCTGCTGTGTCGGTTACATATGGCAAAAGCAGCAGATTTCTGAACTGTCGCAGCAAAACCTGAAGCGCGAAGCCCGCCTGGTGGAATTGCGGGAGCAGAATGATAAGCTGAAGAAGCAACTGGCCATGCTCCTCTCTCCCGCGTATTTGGACCGGCGGGTGAAGGAATTAAAATTAGGCCTTATGCAGCCGCAGCCAACACAAATTTGGCGTCTGCCTGAACCAGTGGTCGAACAATCTGCGCCGGAGCGCACGCAGCAATATGCTGCCGACCATTCGCGGGATGGGGCAACGCCGTGATGGCATAAAAAAGCTTTTTACCGCCGCCCGTGACGCCGTCGGAAGAGGAACCGATCGGCACGGGCGGTTGGTAAACTTAATTCAGAATGGTAAAACGGTTGCAATATCGCAGGTTGTTGATGCTGGCGTTGCTGCTCGGGGTGGCCTTCGCTGGTTTGGGCTACCGTCTGGTGGATTTACAAATCCTCCGGCATGCAGACCTTCAAAGTCAGGCCCGCGAAAATACCAGGCGTACGTTTCAATTCGAACCTCGCCGGGGTGATATTCTTGATGCCAAAGGAAACCTGCTGGCAACAAGTATCTTCGTTAAAACCGTCTGCGCGGATCCAATCCTGATTGGTAATCATCAGGCAGAGGTTGCGCATGCCATCGCGCCATTGCTCCAACTTAAAGAAGCTGAACTTGCACAACGCCTGATGCCGCGCACGCGGCAGGATGATAAGGGCGAAATCAGAACGAATCGCTATGTGGTACTTAAACGCAAGGTATCTGCTGAAACCTGGCAAAAAATTCAAGAAACGATGGCGCAGCTTTCCTTTGCCGCGGAAGAAAATATAACTTCGAAAAAAGAAAAAGCTTTTTATAACGATCTACGCGCCAAGGCAATCTATCCCGACTCCACCGATGACCAATTGCGGACCTATCCCAACCTGAGTTTGGCGGCGCACGTGCTGGGGTTTGTGGGAATGACTGAACGCACCAATCGAGGTGCGCGATTTTTAGAGACGGTGGGAGTGGACGGGATCGAACGTACGTTGAATTCAAAGTTAAGCGGAGTGCGCGGTTGGCGGCAGACGGAAGTGGATCGTCAACGACGGGAACTTGTATATCTGCGCGAGCAGAACATCGAGCCTCACGATGGGCTGAATGCGGTGCTGACCATTGATTCAGGTTTGCAACATATCCTGGAAAGCGCTTTGGCGGACGCCATGCAGAAGGAATCGCCGAACAGTATTTCCGGCATGATTGTGCGGCCCCGCACAGGTGAAATTCTGGCCATGGCCGTTTTCCCCAATTTTGATCCGAACAGTCCCGGCGATAACGCGGATGCACGGCGCAATCGGATTATAAGCGACATGAACGAACCGGGCTCGACCTTCAAAATCGTGGTCGTCTCCGGCGCGTTGAATGATCAAATCGTGAAACTCACGGATCAGTTTGATTGCGAGCATGGAAGATTTCATTATGCCGGCAGGTCGTTGCATGATCATGCGGCGTATGGGGTGCTGTCTACCGAGGGAATCATTTCCAAATCATCCAATATCGGGGCCGCCAAGATTGGCATTAAAATGGGTGAGCCGCGGCTTTATCAATACATCCGCGACTTCGGCTTTGGCGCCAAGACTGGTATTCCGTTGCCGGGCGAAATCGGTGGCTGGGTACATCCGGTTAAGGAATGGAGCAAGGTTTCCATTGCCCAGCTTCCCATGGGCCAAGGTTTGACAGCCACTTCCCTGCAAATGGCAATGGCGATGAGTGCCATTGCAAATAAAGGAATGTTAATGCAGCCGATGCTCGTGGATCGTTTGCAGGATCAGGATGGAAATGTGGTGGTCAAGTATGCTCCAGTGCAAGCGCGCAAAGTGGTCAGCGAAGATGTTTCCAGACAAATGATTGAGGCATTGAAAACCGTGGCGACCACAGATGGCACGGCGCCCAAGGCGGCCATGGAACATTACACAGTGGCAGGCAAGACGGGCACGGCACAGAAGGTTGAGAAAGGTCATTATATTAATAGATTTTACGCTTCCTTTGTCGGTTTCTTCCCGGCGGACAACGCGGAGATTTGCATTTACGTGTCGCTGGACGATCCCAAATCCAATTTCCACCAGGGCGGGCAGGTGGCTGCGCCAGTGTTCAAGCAGATTGCTGAAAAAGCGGCGAACTATTTGAACATTCGACCGGATCGAGGCGTGGAGACAGGATTGCAGGATGTTCTGGTAACGAATGGCGGGGAAAAAACACCCAAGGCTGTGGTGAGCCGTGTGCCATGAGTCCCAACTCTGGAAGACCGGATGATGATAGAAAATGGATCCTCGCTCTTTGAAATTTGTCGCTGCGGCCTGTGCCGGTGAGCAGTTGAGTGGTTCTCCGGAAGTGTTGGTGAACCATGTGTGTTCTGATTCACGCCAGGCACAGGCTGGCGATTTGTTCTTTGCATTATCGGGCGAGCATTTCGACGGCCACGAATTTTTGGCGGAAGTCGCGCAAAAAGGCGTTGCGGCGGTAGTCGTGGAACGGGCCAAAGCCCCGAGGGATCTGGCAGGTTGCGCTGTCATCGCTGTGGACAGTCCGCGCCAAGCTTTAGGCAGGCTGGCTGCGCGTTATCGGATGGACTTTGAACTGCCGGTGATTGCCGTGGGCGGTTCGAATGGCAAGACCAGCACCAAAGAGTTGCTGGCGGCGGTGCTGCGACAGAAGTTCAAGACCCTCTGGAGCGAAGCCAGCTTTAACAACGACATTGGTGTGCCAGTGACCCTGTTAAAGCTGGAAAAGACGCATCAGGCTGCGGTGTTGGAAGTTGGGACGAACCATCCGGGTGAACTCGCACCGCTGGTGAAGATGATCCAGCCGAAGTTTGGGATAATTACCAGCATTGGCCGGGAACATTTGGAATTTTTTGGCGATTTGGGCGGGGTAGCTGAGGAAGAAGGTTGGTTGGCTGAGTTATTACCAACCAATGGCACGCTCTTTCTTAGTGGAGACAGTGAATGGACGGAGCAAATTGTTCGGCGCACTCGGGCAAAAGTGGTTCGGGTTGGCTTGGTAGCGGGGAACAATTGGCGAGTTCATGATTTAAAGTTAGACGCGCAGGGTGTTGCGTTCCAATTAGATGCGTTAAATTCCGCTTACTCTGGTGAATATCGGATCAATATGTTGGGGCGGCATCAGGCGGTAAATGCGGTGTTTGCCATTGCCATTGGCGCAGATCTCGGTTTGTCACCCGCCGAAATACAGCGCGGGTTGAATGAGTGCAAGTCAGCAAAAATGAGACTTCAGGTCTTAAACTGGAATGGAATATGCGTAATAGATGACGCCTACAACGCGAACGCTGATTCCATGCTGGCTGCTTTACAGACTTTGCAGGAAATGCCCTGTGCCGGCCGCCGGGTCGCAGTCCTGGGAGATATGGCGGAATTGGGCGCGCATAGTGAAGCGGCCCACGAAGAAGTGGGACGCAAAACGGCGGAGTTGGGCGTGAACCGGTTGTTCACCATTGGAAAAATGGCGGGTGTGATGGGCAGGGCGGCGCGCGCGGCGGGAATGTCCGAGGTCGGCGAGTTTGCCGATGTGGGAACGGCAGCAGATGCCGTCAAAAGTTTTTTGAAAGCGGGCGATGTGGTTTTGTTGAAAGCATCTCGGGCCACCCGTCTGGAACGGTTGGTAGAGATGTTGCAGTCACAGGCAGCAAAGAAAGTCTGAATGTTTTATTATTTGGCCGAATACTTGATGGATCGATCAACAGGAACTTCCTGGGAATCGACACTGTCAGGTTTGCGACTTTTTCATTACATCACGTTTCGCAGCGCGGGCGCGGCCATCACGGCATTGCTGCTCAGTTTATGGCTTGGGCCGAAGATCATCGAGTGGCTCAAGGAATTGAGCTTTGGGCAGAACTATCGCGATCGCGCCGAAGAAGCGGGCAACCTGACCGGACGCAACCCGCGCAAGATGGGAACGCCGACAATGGGCGGTCTCTTGATTGTAACGACGTTGAACGTAACGACGTTGCTTTGGGCGCAGTGGAATGCACTGGTGATTTTGACATTGCTTTCGGTGGTGGTGCTGGCCGGTTTGGGTTTTTACGACGATTACATGAAGATCAGCAAAGCGAGCGGCGGTGGAGCGAAGTCGCACATAAAAATTTATGTGCAGACTATCCTGGCGCTTTTTATCGGGCTTTATCTCTGGCGCCTGCCGACGACGACCAAGCTCGTGACTGAGATCATGGTTCCTTTTTACAAGTATCCGGTTCTTTCGGGTGTTGGCGGGGTGGGATTGATACTGACTGTGCTGACCATTGTGGGCAGCTCGAACGCGGTGAACCTGACTGACGGGCTCGACGGCTTGGCGATTGGTTGCACGCTCATTGTTTCGTTTGTGTTTTTAATTCTCACTTATCTCGCCGGCAATTTGAGAGCGGCGGAATATTTGCAAATTCCTTACGTTTCTGGAGCGGGGGAGTTGACCGTGTTTTGCGCGGCCATGGTCGGGGCGGGCATGGGCTTTCTCTGGTACAACTGCCATCCGGCACAAGTTTTCATGGGCGATACCGGTTCGCTTGCCTTGGGCGGGGCTTTGGGGATTGTGGCCGTGCTCATTCATCAGCCGCTCGTGTTAATCATTGCGGGCGGGGTGTTTGTGATGGAGGCGCTATCAGTCATACTCCAACGAGGCTACTTTCGTTATACGAAGCGCCGCTTTGGAACGGGCCGCCGTCTTTTTTTGATGGCACCGATTCATCATCATTTTGAAAAAAAGAACTGGGCGGAAACGCAGGTGGTGGTACGTTTTTATATTTTGTGCGTTTTATGCGCAGTAGTGGCTTTGAGCAGTTTGAAGATTCGTTAGACGGCAATGCAAGAATTGGAAAATAAACAAGTGTTGGTGATTGGACTCGGCGCGCGTGGCCGGGCCGCGTGCGAGTTTTTGCGCAGCAGCGGCGCGAATGTCATGGCGGTGGATGAGGCCAATACCGAGGACTTGCAAATCGAAGCCGGAAGATTGCGGTCGCTGGGCATCGAAGTGGAATTGGGAGTCAAAGGGCCGCCCAAGCGGCAATTTAGTCTTACGGTTGTGAGTCCCGCAGTGCCGGGGAATACGGCGATTGTACGGGAGATGGTTCAACGCAAAGTGCCGGTGATTGGAGAGTTTGAACTCGCTTATCAACAATCCCAGTGCTTGAACGTCGCGGTTGCCGGGACGAATGGCAAAGGCACCACGGCGGAATTGATTGAACGGATGCTCATCCAAAATCATCGCAAAACCGCATTGTGCGGCCATCGCGCACGCCCGGTTTGCTCGGTCGTCGCCGAAACCAAGGACCTTGATTATTTGCTGCTGCAGGTTAATTCGTTTCAGTTGGAGATGACCCAATTTTTCCGGCCGGCCGTGGCGGTGTTGCTCAATCTTTCACCCGACCACATGGATCGGTATGCCAGCCATGCTGATTACGTTCGTGCCTATGCGCGATTGTTCCAAAATCAACAGGCATTTGATTGGGCGATTGTACAAAGTGAAGCCCTGGCGCAATTGCGTTCGCTCAATATTCCAATCAATTCCAAGATCATCACCTTCAGCGCCAATAATCGCCGGGCGGATATTTGCCTGGATCGCGGAATGTTGATGGGCCGCATGCCCGATTGGGCTGGACCGTTGTTGAACATGGATCAATGTCAATTGCGCGGTCCCCATAATGCCGAGAATCTCATGGCGGCATTGGCGGTTGGCCACGTGCTTCGTTTGCCGCTGGATAGCATGGTGGACGCTTTAAAAGCCCAGCCTTCCGGGGCGCATCGCTTCGAGTTGGTCGGAGAAATAGATGGCGTAAAGTTTATTAATGATTCCAAAGCCACCAATGTAGATGCGTTGCACAAGGCATTGCTCTCCATTCCGGGGGGAATCGCAGGCGAACCGAACATCTGGCTGATTGCCGGCGGCAAGGACAAAAACTTGGAATACCACGATGTCGGCCCATTGATTTCCCAGCGTGTGAAGGGCACTTTTTTGATCGGTGAGGCGCGTGAAAAAATTCGTGCGGCCTGGAGCCTCTTTACTCCTTGCACACCCAGCGGTTCATTGTTAGAAGCTGTTAAAGCTGCGGCGCGAAGTGCTGTGCCGGGCGATGTGGTCCTGCTTTCGCCAGCCTGTTCGAGCTTCGACCAGTTTCGAAACTTCCAGCATCGGGGTGAAGTGTTTCGCGAAGCCGTCCTTAAAATGGCCTCCACCAGTAGTGACCATGCGCATTCAGCTGCGGCCGAAAAGCCGGAATTAAAAACAATTTAGACCAATGTTTCTAAAGAAAAATTTTAAATTTGCCCCGGGGTTTTTTGAGGAAAAACCCCGGAGCAACGAACCCAAACAACTACCAACCTCAAAGAAAGGACGCTAACCAGCGCCATAACCAATGAATAATTCGAACCCACTCATCCCACAAGGCTCCCTGCTGGAGCAACAAACCAAGGGGCGCGCCCGTTTTAAGGTCGCGGTCTTTTGCGTCGTCGCTTTACACGTTTTGTTTTTCACCGGCCTGCTTATGGTCGGTTGCAAACGCGATACATCGGCGACTCCGCCAGAGAATACCGCGCCAACTAATACGGTGGATACCGCGACTCCTCCTCCGGCTCTGGAAACCAATCTTCCAGTGCCAACCATCGTTGATACGAATCCTCCCACAGCGCATGCTCCTGTTGCTACGAATCACGAGACCACAACTCCTCCATCTCCCGTGCCGGGACCGGGTGCGACTGGTGGCACGGCTACGGAATATGTCGTAACGAAGGGTGATTCCTTCTACTCGATTGGTAAAAAAATGGGTGTGTCAATGAAAGCCATCCAGGCAGCCAATCCTGATGTGAATCCGAGCAAGTTGAAATTGGGCCAGAAATTGCAAATCCCAGCTCCAACCACAGGTGCTGCGGTTCCGAGTGCTTCCACTGGTGGTGCTTCAGCCATGGTTGATAGCGGCTCGAGCGAAACTTATACGGTCAAGTCTGGTGACTCATTGACCGCGATTGCGAAGAAACATGGAACGACGGTTAAAGCGATTCGTAGTGCGAACAACATGAAGACTGACCGGATCAAGGTTGGCGACAAGTTGAAATTGCCTGCCAAGACTTCGGCTCCAGCCACTCCGCCAACGGTGGATACCGCACCCGCGCCTGCTGCGACCAGTTCGGTGCCTGCGCTGCCCCCCGCGCCGGGAGCGCGTTAAGCTGTTTTGCCGGACGCCGGGGAACCTCACCCCGGCGTTCGGCACAAGCTTATCATGAAACTTGCCACCACGACTTTGGTTTTCTGTGTTGCCGCCCTATTAGCTTTGGGGATGGTGATGCTTTACAGCTCGAGCATGGCCGACAAGGGAATGCATTTCCTCGTTATGCAACTCCTTTGGTGTTCGGTCGGGCTCGTCGCTTGTGTCGTGACGGCAAGCATGGACTATCGCATGCTTAAGAAGTTCGCCTGGCCGATATTGGCGTTTGCAGTCATTCTGCTCATGCTGGTTTTGGTGGACCATATTGGATTCAAGATCAAAGGAGCGCGCCGCTGGTTTAAATTCGGTGGCATTCAATTTCAACCTTCGGAACTGGCAAAGGTCGCGTTGATTATTGCAGTGGCCTGGTATGGAGATCGTTTTCAGCGGCAAATGACGACTTTTACACGCGGCATCCTGCTGCCCAGTTTGTTGATTGGATTTGTCCTTGCCCTTATTTTTATCGAGCCAGACCGTGGCACTACCATTTTGATGGCCAGTGTTACGGGCACAATGCTTCTGGTGGCCGGGGTTCAATGGAAGTTTATCGTGCCGCCCGTAATTCTAGCCTTGATGGGGCTAGCGGTTTCGTTGATACGCGATCCCATGCGCAGCAAGCGCATGCTCGCTTGGTTGCATCCTGAGGAGCATCAAATGGATGTGGGGTATCAGGCGCATCAGGCAATGCTGGCGTTTGGATCAGGAGGCTGGACCGGCGTTGGTTTGGGTAACAGCCGCCAAAAGCTTGGCTTTATACCGGAACATCATACGGATTTTATTTTTTCAATTGTGGGCGAGGAACTGGGATTGGTGGCGACGTTGCTCGTGGTGCTTGCGTTTATTCTCATCGTGAGTTGCGGGCTTTATGTCGCTTACCGTGCGTCTGACACCTTCGGGGTTTTGCTAAGCACCGGAATTACTGCCATGATTGGATTCCAGGCGGTTATTAATATCGGAGTGGTTACGGGTGCGCTGCCCAACAAGGGCATGCCTTTGCCATTCATCAGTTATGGCGGGTCTAATTTGTTGATAATGCTTACCGCGATCGGGTTATTGGTGAGCATAGCCCGCAAGGCGCGCGTAAGAGAATCCGCCACCAGTGAAGTCATTGAACCGGAAGCAGTGCCTTCCCCACAGCTTTCCTAATGCAACATCAGCCAACACCCCGGATAGCCATCGCATGTGGCGGCACAGGCGGACATCTTTTTCCCGGACTGGCCGTGGCGGAGCAACTGATTCAACGCGGCTGCACCGTCACGTTGCTGATTTCTCCCAAGGAAGTGGACCAACAAGCAGTCAAGGCAGCTTCGGGAATGCAAGTGGCAACGTTACCGGCGGTGGGATTGGGACGTGGAAGCCGCATTGCTTTTGTGCGCGGGTTTATTCAATCAACGTTCGCGGCGAGAAAGCTTTTTAAACAAGAACGGCCGGAAGCTGTTTTAGCGATGGGCGGTTTTACCAGCGCTCCGCCAGTGGTTGCCGCCAAGGCAATGGGAGTTCCAACTTTTTTGCACGAATCCAATACGATTCCCGGTCGGGCCAATCGGTGGCTGTCCCGGATTGTGAAAGAGGCTTTCATCGGTTTCCCGGAAGCGGCATTACGTTTGCATACCTGGCATGCAAAAGCCACCGGGACACCAGTCCGGCCTCAGTTTCGTCCAAGCGATTCGGCTGTCTGCCGCGTAGCTCTCGGCTTAAATCCAGATAAGCCGGTGTTGGTGGTTACCGGCGGCAGCCAGGGTGCGAGCGGATTGAATGACATGGTGATCAGCGCGCTGCCCATGCTCGTCAAGCTTGTGCCGGGATTACAATTAGTACACCTCACCGGGCCAAACGACGTGGAGAAAGTGGAAAAAGCTTGTACGGCCAATGGAATCAAAGCTTTTGTTCGCCCGTTCTTCGCTGAAATGAATGTTGCCTTGGGGGCGGCTTCTGCGGTCATTAGTCGAGCCGGAGCGTCATCGCTGGCGGAATTAGCAGCGATGCACGTGCCTTCGGTTCTCGTTCCATTTCCAGCGGCAACGGATAATCATCAATATTATAATGCCTTGGCATTTCAAAAGACTGGCGCGGCCCATTTGCTGGAGCAAAAGAGCGCTAATCCAGAAACTTTGGCGAAGTTAATTGCGGAATTGATTCAAGTTCCGGGTGTTCGCGAAAAGATGTGCGAAGCCTTGGGGCAATGGCATGCACCCCGCGCCGCCGAGCAAATCGCGGAAAGCATCATGAAAGCGATCACTGACCGCCGTCGCATTGCGGGCAAGGCGGGTATGACCGAGACTTCAACCCTTCAACATCATCAATCTGCCATCACATGAACCCGCCCAGTTCTGCTTCGGTTATGACAGAAGATAGACATTCCATGAAGGTGCAACTCCTGGCCGAGTTAAAAACCAAACTGCCCGCCAGCACAGTTTTGCGGGCGGACGAACCGCTGGCCAAACGCACCACGTTGCGGGTGGGTGGTAGCGCGGATGTTTATGTGGAACCGGCAACAGAAGCCGAGTTGGTTCAGGTTTTGCAAAGCAGCAATCGTCTTAACCTGCCGTTTTTCATCTTGGGCCGTGGGTCGAATCTGCTGATTCGGGATGGTGGCATTCGCGGAGTGGTGATTTGCCTGTCACATCCGCATTTCAGCAAGGTCGAAATTTCAGGGTATCGGATGCATTGCGGCGCGGGAGCGAAGTTGAAACAGGTTTCCACCGATGCCAAACGGCAGCAATTGACTGGCTTGGAATTTCTGGAAGGCATTCCCGGCACGGTAGGCGGCGCTTTGCACATGAATGCCGGGGCCATGGGCGGTTGGATGTTCGATGTGGTGGAGTCCATTCGCTACATGGATTACATGGGTGAAATCCACGAAGCGGAAGCTACGAGCGTGAAGGTGGAATATCGCAGTTGTCCGTTGCTCAAGACCAATATTGCGCTCGGAGCAGTATTGAAGGGACATCCCGCCGCTCGCGAAGTGGTTGAGAAACGGATGAAGGCTTTCAGCCAAAAACGCTGGGATTCCCAACCGGCGGCACCCAGCGCAGGATGTATTTTCAAGAATCCCGGCACAGTTCCGGCAGGGAAGCTGATTGAAGAATTGGGTTTAAAAGGCACGCGAGTAGGGGACGCGATGGTTTCCCAAGAGCACGGTAATTTCATCATTAATGATGGCCAGGCAACTGCCAAAGATGTGCTGGCTTTGATTGAAATCATCCGGCAGCGGGCGCGGGACGGTCGCAGCCTTGAATTGCAGACGGAAGTGGAAATCGTCGGTGAAGAGTAATCGAATTGGGGATTGCTGATTGCGAATTGCGGATTTGGAACTTACAAGCGTCTCAATGAATCAAAATGATTTCAAAAAATGCACGAAAGCATTTGCATTACGCGATATCAATTTGGTTGAATCTTTAACTGACACGGAGACCGCAAACGTCATGGGAAAACAGTTATTGCGTTGCGGTACGTCAGTGGATGCGAATTACCGGGCGGCATGTCGTGGGAGATCCCGTGCAGATTTAATTTCCAGGATGGGAATAGTCGAAGAGGAATGCGATGAATCAATTTCCTGGATGGAATTGCTCATCAAAAGTCGTCAAGTCAAGGCGAGTTGCCTGAGTGATTTAATAAAGGAAGCCGGTGAACTGCTGGCATTGGTCGTAGCATCGATAAAGACGGCGCGCGTGCGGAATAATCCGCAATTAGCAATCCGCAATCCGAAATAATTTAATGGCGAAGCAATTGAATATTACCGTAATGCTGGGAGGTCCATCGGCAGAACGTGAAGTCTCCTTGCGCACCGGCGGAGCCGTGGCCAAAGCGTTGCGTTCGTTGGGCCACATCGTTCACGAACTCGACCCTAAAGAGAAAGCCTGGTCTTTGGCCAAAGGCACGGAGGTTGTGTTTCTTGCATTGCATGGGACGTATGGCGAGGACGGCACGGTTCAGCGGGAGTTGGACAAGCTGGGAGTTCCTTATACGGGATGCGATGCCGAAGCAAGCAAGCTGGGATTCGATAAATTTTTGACGAAGCAGAAATGCGTTGAGGCTGGAGTGCCGACAGCGCGTTTTATGGTTTTTGATTCGCGCAGCGCCACATGGCCGATGGGTTGGCAACCGCCGGTGGTGCTTAAGCCGGTCCGGCAGGGCTCAAGCGTGGGCCTGCAATTTGTGGATCGGGTGGCGGATTGGAGCGCGGCACTCGTTGAAGCTTTACGGTATGACAGCCAGGTGTTGATGGAGGAGCGAATCGTTGGACGGGAAACCACGGTGGGCATTCTTGGCGATAAAGCTTTGCCGGTCGTAGAAGTCCGTCCGAAGAGCGGTACCTATGATTATCAAAACAAATACACGCCGGGTGCAACGGAAGTATTTTGTCCCGCACAGTTTGATGAAGAGACGATAAGGAAAATCCAGGCTGCCGCGTTGGGTGCTTTCAAGGCCATTGGCGGGCGGGATTATTCGCGCGTGGATGTGATGGTTCGGCCCAATGGCGATCCAGTCGTGTTGGAAGTGAATACTTTGCCGGGAATGACGGAAACGAGTTTGTTGCCGAAGGCCGCTGCCGCCGTGGGCATTAATTACGCGGAATTGTGCCAACAAATGGTCGATCTCGCCTTGCGCAGAAAAAAATAGATTGGGAAAAGGGAATATGATGTGGTTTAAACGCAAACCTAAAAACCGCCGTTTGGGTCGTGACCATGTGCTGGATGTGAAGCTGCGCTCCGACCAGGTGCGTGCGACGCGTGTCCGGGTGACGGCGGTAGCGTTGGGTTTCATTTTTGCCACCATCTTTTGCTTTTACGTCCTGTGGTGCACCGGCGCGTGGGCGTTGGATTGCCTGGTTTACGAAAATAAAGCTTTCGCCATCCAAGATATTGATATCCAAACGGACGGGGTAATTTCGGTCGAGCAATTGCGACGCTGGGCGGGTGTAAAAGGCGGGGAAAACCTGCTCGCATTGGATTTGGCACGGGTAAGACGGGATTTGGAGATGGTATCGCTAATCAAATCCGTGGCAGTGGAGCGGGTGCTTCCGCGCACACTCAAATTGCGCATCGCGGAGCGCGAGCCGCTGGCACAACTTTATGTGCCGCAATTACGAACCAATGGCGGCTATGAAATGGCCATTCTCCATCTGGACAACGATGGTTATGTAATGTCCCTGCTCGATCCACGGCAACGGGGAACTCCCGTAACTCAAACCAATGACGTTTTGCCCGTGGTTTCCGGGATTAATCCCAATCAATTACTACCTGGCAGGCGGGTTGACTCCCAACAAGCACGCTCGGCATTGCAACTTATTGCCGCATTTGAGCGATCTCCGATGTCCGGTTTGGTGGATTTGCGGAGGATCGATGTTTCATCGCCGGAAATTCTGCTGGTAACAACAGCGCAAGGGAGTGAAGTCACCTTTGCCGTCCAGGATTTGGACCGCCAATTGCGCCGGTGGCGGGAAATTCATGAGCAATTTCAAAAAATGAACAAAGCCATTGCGACGCTCGATCTTTCAGTGCCGAATAATATTCCGGCACGATGGGCCGAGGCGGGCGCGGTGCCGCCGGTTACTCCCAAACTTAAAAACTCACAACGTAACAGGAAAAAAAATGTTTGATCCTGCTTCATTAATCGTCGGGCTCGAAATTGGCACATCCAAGATTTGCGCCGTGGTCGGTGAGGTCAATGCCACTGGTGCGCTAAACCTGATTGGTGTGGGCCAGTCGCGTTCACGCGGTGTGCGCAAGGGTGAAATCGCCGACGCGCCATTGGTGGAAGAGGATGTGCGTAATGCCATCGTCGAAGCGGAACAGATGGCGGATGTGGAGATTCGCAGCGTTTACCTGGGAGTCACCGGGAATCATATTCGTGGATTTAACAATCGTGGCGTTCATCCGGTGGTTTCAGCGGACCGGGAAATCACGGAAGAAGATGTGCAGGATGTCATCAAGAATGCCAAGGCGATCAATCTGCCGGCGCAGAATCATGTGCTTCATGCCATTCGCCAGCATTTTCTCGTGGACGGACAGGACGGCATCGTTAACCCGACCGGCATGCTCGGAGCGCGGGTGGAAGTGGATGTGCATGTGGTTCATGGGAACTTCAATCGTTTGCAGAATCCCATTCGCGTTGTTAAAGGTCTGCAACTTGAAGTAGAAGCCATTGTTTTCAATGGTTTGGCGGCTTCGCTGGCGTTGCTCTCGAATGAGCAAAAGGAAATGGGTGCATTGGTCATTGATATCGGCGGTGGCACCACTAATTACGCGGTTTATGCGGATGGCATCATCAAGCATACGGGTGTGCTGGCTGTAGGGGGCGACCATGTATCGAATGATTTGGCATATGGTTTGAAAGTGCCGCTTGGCCGCGCAGAACAGTTGAAGCTCGAGCATGGCGCAGCTTTGGCGGATGAGAGCGTGAAGGGGCAAACAGTCACTATTTCGAATGAAGTAGGATTGCCGGGCAAAACCATCAACCTGGAACACCTCCGTCGGATCATGGGACTTCGGATTGAGGAAATGTTCCAGCTAATTGAGCAGGACATTGCCCGGGCTGGTTTGCTGGATTACTTGCGCGCGGGAGTCTTTCTATGCGGCGGCGGCGCACGCATTCCGCAAATTCAAGCTTTGGCTGAAAAAGTATTTCAATTGTCGGCGTCGCTTGGCAAAGCCAATTCCATCAGTGGAATCAAATCGGCGCTCGACCAGCCGGAATTTGCCACGGCCATCGGTTTGGTGAAGTTTGGTTCCTTCCAACAAAAGAAGCGTGGCGGTGGATTTTTGTCGGGAGGGATCAGGGGCTTCACGGAAATTTTTAATCGCAAGTCGTAAGACGGCAGTCAATGTTCCAAGTCAGATCAATCAGAATTAATCAGAGATTATGGAATCTGAAACCAACAAATCGCCCGAGGCGGCGCCTTTAGGGAAAAAGTTTTCACTGAAAGTCTTTGGCGTTGGCGGAGCAGGGGGCAATGCCATCGAGTATATGGCGCGCCAGGCTTTCGATGGCGTTGATTTTATTGCCATTAACACGGACGCGCAGGCGTTGGCCAACTTGGGCGTGACGGAGCGGTTAACGCTCGGCACCAAGCTGACTCGCGGACTGGGCACGGGTGGCGATCCTGATTTGGGCCGCGCCTCCGCGGAAGAAGATGCGGAGAAAATCCGCGCACTTTGCGCCGGGGCGGATGTGATTTGTGTGGTGGCGGGCATGGGCGGCGGAACCGGTACGGGCGCGGGGCCGGTAATTGCGCGATTGGCCAAGGAAAGTGGCGCGCTGGTGCTGGGGATTGTCACCTTGCCATTCGAATTTGAGGGAGGGCGTCGTGGTCGCCAGGCGCAGCTTGGTTTGCGTGATTTGAAGAGCGCAGCGGATGGTGTCATTTGCCTGCCGAATCAGAAGGTTTTTAAGCTTATTGACGAGAACACGAGCGTAAACGAAGCGTTAAAAATTACCAACGAACTGCTGGCGCAAGGCGTGCGTGGAATCTGGCGGTTGTTGACGCAGACGGGGCTTATCAACGTGGATTTTAATGATTTGTGCGCGGTGTTACGCGGACGGCATGAGGAAAGTTCGCTTGCTACAGCGGAAGCATCGGGTGAAAACCGTTCGCATGAAGTGTTGGAAAAATTGCTGGCGCATCCTTTCCTTGAAGGTGGTCATGTAATGGCGGAAGCCGATGCGGTGTTGGTCAGCCTGGCGGGTGGGCCTGACATGACCATGGCGGAGGTCAACCGCATCATGGAACGGATCAACCGGCAATGTGAGAATGCCCATATTATCATGGGAGCTGGTATCCATGAAAATTTCGCCGGTCGTTTGTCAGTGACCGTGGTGGCTTCACGCCGTAATGGACGTGAGGAACGTGCCAGTAATCGTATGACGCAAACTTCACCCAAGGAATCCAGTGAGCTTGCGCCCGATTACGACAAGGAGATCAGCAATCCCACGGCGACGCAGCGTCCAGCCTCGCGCTTTACAGGACCTCCCCCGACACTAAGCCAACAGGAAACTGAAAAATTAATTTCACAATCCACCGGTTCCTCAAGGCGAAAAAAATTTGTTCCCATGCGGCAAGGCCAATTGCCATTGGAAATTGTTTCCAAAGGCCGTTTTGAGAAGAGTGAGCCTACGATCCATCAAGGTGAAGATCTGGATGTGCCGACCTATATCCGTCGCGGCGTGGCGTTGAATTAGCCAGTTTTTAAGGTCTGTAAAGAGCCATATGGTTGGAAATGAGCAGGTTGCATAAATTGGTGCCGACCAATTTGTGGCTTTTCTTCTTTTGCCTTTGCCACTTTTAGCCCCATATTAACGCGCATGGCGCTAATGCCATTTTTGGCTTTATTCGGGGTGTTGGTTTTTGCCAGCGGAAGTTTCTTCTTCGCTCTGGCGGAATCGGCTTTGTTCTCCCTCGGAAAATGGCAGATACGTCAATTGGAGGAGAGTTCACCCGGCAAAGGCGGATTGGTCGCCCGGTTGCTCGCGGAACCGCAGCATTTACTCGCCACTATTGTGCTCGGCAATACGGTGGCAAATGCCTCCATTCTGGCAATTACCTTGTGGGCAGCACCTTGGGGACACTGGATTTTATTTCTGCTGGTTCCAGCGTTGCTGGTTTTAATCCTCGTAGGGTGTGAAATGATTCCGAAAACGCTGGCCGTGCGCGAGCCGGAACAGTGGGCGTTGCGAGTGGCGCGGCCGATGCACGCTCTGCTCAGCTTTACGCGACCAGTGCGGCAGGTTGTTCAGCGATTAAATATGATGATCCTGAATGCGGTGGTTCCCAAGTCTTCCAAGCCGCAATCCACCTTGTCCGATGAGGAATATGAGGAGTTGCTGGAATTGGCTTACCAGCAGGGAACATTGGCAGGCTCGGAGAAGGAGATTATTCTCCAGATCATCGGGCTGGACCGGCAAACGGCCAAAGATGTCATGAAGCCGCGCGCGCAAATGGCTTCCATTCCTGATGATTTATCAGTGGAGGAAATGATTGCGGCGGCGCGCAAATTCAAACACAGCCGCCTGCCAATCTATGATGAGACTCCCGACACGATTGTGGGCGTGCTCAATGTGCGGGCGTTGTTGTTGGATCCGCAGATGGACCTTGCTGATGCGATTGAATTTCCTTCGTTCGTGCCGGAAACGATGAATCTTTTGCATCTGTTGAAAAGCTTGCAACGGCAACAGCGTGGTCTGGCGATTGTGCTGGATGAATTTGGAGGCACCGCCGGGGTGGTAACCATGCAGGACATCCTAGAGGAGATGGTTGGTAAAATCCGCGGAGAAGGCGAAGCCCAGGGATTTGTCATGGAAAAACTCGGTGACGGGCGGTGGCGGGTGAATGGCACCATGCGGTTGGAAGATTTTCGGCGCGAATACCCGGCATTGGGCGAAGTGTCCGGTGTCGATACCATGGGCGGCCTGATGACGGCTGAAAATGAGAGTGTGCCCGCGATAGGAGAATCGGTGATCTTTCGTGGTTTGAAACTGACAGCCGTATCCGCCGACGAGCGGAGAGTGCGAGAGCTGCTTGTGGAAACGGGGAAACGATAATGGGCAGCCTCATGTTCATAGCACTGGTGATCGGCTTGTGCCTGGTGCTCTCCTTTCTTTTTTCGGGAATGGAAGCGGGGGTGCTGGCTTTGAGCAGATTGCGTATTCGCCAACTTATGCGCGCGGGAAATCCACATGCCGTGGTATTGCACCGGTTTCTGGAACAGCCGGAGAATTTTCTGTGGACCATTTTAATCGGCAATACGCTGGCAAACTTTGTTTCCGTGGGGTTGCTGGTGATTCTTTTATATCGCTGGCTAGGCGATAAGCCTGGCTTTTTGTTGGCCAGCTTTTTGTTGGTGATGTTGCTGTTTTATGCGTTTTGCGAACTGCTCCCCAAAATGCTTTTCCGGATGTTTCCCAACCGACTCACTCTGCTATTGGCGGTCCCGTTCCGGTTTATTCATCTTTTTTTAGCGCCGCTGGTTGCGTTGATGACGCGGCTTTCACACGGATTGCTTCGCTGGACCGGCGGGAAGACTTTCACCGGCCATTTGTTTGGGAGCCGTGATGAAATGCGATTGGTCATGCAGGAGTCCGCCCAGGGACTGACTTCAGAGGAACGGATGATGATCAATCGCGTGTTGGATTTGCAGAACATCACCGTGCGGCAAATTACCATCCCGATGGACCAGGCCACTACCATTACGAGCCAAACGCCGATGAGCGAAGTGCTTGAACTGGCCAAGGAGAAACGTCTCACGCGCATGCCGGTCTGGCGCGTTGATGGGAAACAACGGCGCATTGCCGGAATTTTGAGCTTGAGAACGGTTCTCTATCAGCCGGACTTGGACGGTGCGAAACCAGCGGGTGATTTCCTGAAGCCAGCCTTGTACATGGAAGAAACCATGCGCCTGGAAGAAGCGCTAAAACGAATGCAGCGAAGCGGCCAGCGACTGGCAATTGTGCTTGGACGCAACCAGCGTGAGATTGGGATTGTGAGTTTGCAGGACATTCTCAGGGTCATTTTCGGAGAGGTGCGTTTGTAACATGGATACACTGGCAGCCAACCTGTTGAAGTTGCTGGGGATTTTAGCCCTTGTGTTACTGAACGGATTTTTCGTGGCTGCGGAACTGGCCCTGGTAAAAATCCGTGATACCCAGCTTGAGCCGCTGGTGTTAAAGGGACATCGGCGCGCGAAAATTGTGCGGCGGTTGACCAAAAACCTCGATGCCGCTATCAGCGCCACTCAATTTGGAATTACCCTGGCCAGCATGGGATTGGGTGTACTGGTGGAACCGGTTTTTCAAGCCTTACTCGCCCCGATCTTTGGCGTGCTGCATGTCGAGTCGGTGGCGGTGAAACATACCGTGGCAATCCTCGTTGGCTTCTTGGTGAACATCTTTTTGCTGATCGTCGTAGGCGAGTTGGGGCCCAAAGCACTGGCCATTCGCAAGACGATGCCGGTGGCGTTGTGGGTGGCGCAGCCGTTGGACTGGTTTGCGCGGATTACCTTTCCGTTCGTCTGGTTGCTCAATCATTCCGCGCAATGGTTGCTGGATCAAATCGGCATTAAATCCGCAGCCGATTCGCACACGGGCCATTCGGAAGAAGAGTTGCGCCTGTTGTTCACGGCCACGCATCGGCAGTCCGGGGCAACACGGCTGGGACGCGATATTGTGTTGAATGCGCTCGACCTGCGGCAGCGCGTCGTCCGCGAAGTGATGCGACCTCGTCAAGAAATGGTGGCCTTGGATACGGAAGCGAGTATTGCGGAGTGCCTGGATGTGGCCGAAAAGTCGCGCTACTCCCGATTTCCACTTTGCGAAGGGGGCGACCTCGACAAGACAGCGGGTGTGGTGCATATCAAGGATTTGTTTGCCATGCGGCTCAAAGCCCGGAGCGGGGCGGATTTGATTCCGGTGGCACGCCGTCTAATATATGTGCCGGAAACAGCGCGGCTCGAAAAATTGCTGCAATTATTTCTGGATCGCAAACTCCATTTCGCAATTGTAGTGGACGAATATGGCGGCACCGTGGGAATGGTGACGCTGGAGAATATTTTGGAGGAATTGGTCGGTCAGATTCAGGACGAGTTCGACCAGGAAAAACCTTTGATGGTGATGACCGGGCAACATACCTGGGAATTGGCGGGGGCGCTGCCGTTGCATGAATTGTCGGAACTGGTGCAGGAACCGTTGCAAGAAGAGGGGATTACAACGGTTAGTGGCTGGGTTACACACAAGTTGGGCGGGTTTCCCAAGGTAGGCGATGTGCTGGCGGTGGGGATGTATTTCTTGCGCGTGGAAGAAATGGAAGGGATGCGTGTGGCGAAGTTGACGGTCACGCGTGAGGCAGAGAAGACGGAGGAAGTTAAATCGCCGGCTTCGTGAGTGCGGAATGACGCGCTCCCCGGAGCGCGAATACGAGTGCAAGCGTGCCGATACATAGACCAAAGGCGGCAGCCAGCCAAAGTCCGTGGATGGCATTGATTCCAGCAAGAAAGAAGTTTAATCCCAGCCACAAAACCAAGGGCGGATAATCAATCGTTTCCTGCTGGCTTGCTCTTTTATTGATGAGCCAGAGAGTGGTGAAGATAAGAATGAGCAAGGTGGTTGCAGCCCAGCCCAGAAAATTGGTCCAAGGCGAATCATACCAGGACAGGGAGTTTCCAACTGATTTCCAATTCCATAAGTGATTGATTCGTGTGGCAAAAGGTTCAAGGCCCAAGTCCAAGTCCAACGCCAACAGGCAGGTCAATCCCATGACCCAAAACCCGTAGTTATTTGCTTTTCGCCAGGGACGCAGGATGAGTTTGGCGACTCCGCGAGAGTTCAGTATGACGATTATCCAGAGGAGGGGAACCAGCCAGGGGACGTGGAATAATTGAGGTCCAAAACTTTCGGTGTAAGTGAGCGGACCAAAAGGAATACCGGTTTTCACGCCAACAATTTCGACAATGAATGAGATAGCGGCGACATAGATGGCCGCCATGATGGCATTTTCGACGGGCAACCGGCGGGCAAGACTTGCCACGGTCAGAACGGCAGCAAGAACGAGAAAAGTAGCTTCGAGGAGGTGAGAGTTTTTTGCGGGAGCCAACTGTAAAGCCACGAGAAGCAACCAGACTACACAGGCAAAAAAGGCGAGGAGAAGGAGTGGGAAAATCCTTTGAGCCAGGTTGCGTTGGTCCTCTTGATTACTCACGACGGCGTCCAAGGTGCCAGGTTGCGTTCTGGCATGAGGCTTGCGTGTTTATTTAAACCGTGATGTACGCTAGCCAAAAATGTCTTATTTCTGGAATTTGAACTTATTTTGCCCCACCTATGACCATTGAAGAAACCACGAAACTGATTAAAGGATGCGCCGAGCAGATGAATGCCCGGTATAAAAAAGTCGTTTTTGACGAATGGGCCATCGTAAACGTTGCCCATAAAAAAAGCAGGATTTTGAATTACATCGGCCCGCGCAACGATGATTTCCTGAAAAACTTTGCCAATGATTTGGGTGCCTTGCGCGCAGAACTGGCGAAGGACCAACATGGGGCGGGAGATTTCGAGTTTACACGACATGCCACCGGAACGCTTTTCGAAGCTTTCATGGTGCTGGGCGAGGGGATTTACCTGATTTGTAATAATACCACGAAGACGATGGAACAAATTACAAAAGACCCGCATTGGATTGACGCGCAGGTGCCTTTCGTTGAAATGAGCGACAAGGTGCGTTCCAGTCCGCTCGTCTATTTCCTGTAAGCTCATTTGAGCAATCCTTTATAGAGAAAATAGCCGTAGGCCGCTGTCAACGCCATGCCCATGAGTCGCGGGAGTTGGTTGAAAAAGGCGATGAAAAACATGTGCGTCAGCGCTGCGCCGATCAACAGAAGCATGCCGGTCTGGAAAAAGGCGGGCATGACAATCGGTTTATACAAGGCGAAGATGCCGACGCATAAGGGGATGCAGATGTGGCCATCGCCGACTTGCGAGGTGTAAACCACTTCCGGGCGTTTGGTCCAGGCGTAATACAATGCGAGCATTCCATTCGGGACGACCATCAACCAGCCGCTCAGCCAGCCAATGTATTTGGCGCTGATAAAGCCGGTATGGATTTTTGAAACCCAGGCCACCAGCCAATCGGTGCTGATATAAACTGCGTAAGCACCGACGGCGAGCAAAGCCAGATCAACCAGCATTATCACATCGAAGCTACGGTTTTGTCGCACATTGGTTTTCATCACATCGAAGACGTGGAAGCATTGCCAAAAGAGGAAAAGCCCGACCAAAATAAGACCATCGGTGAAATCAATTTTCCCATCACGCCCCATTATCCAGGTCGCGCCGGTGAAGAATAGGACGGCCACGAGAGTGAGCAGCAGGGAGAGACGATTAAGTTGAGAGGCGGTTTGCCCCTGTTTGTTACCCTTACCGCCTTTGCCCTTCTTTTGCGAGGCAAGGCTCATACTCCAGAAGATGGCGGGCAAACCCAGGATCAAGGTCAAATTAGTGACATTGTTCACGACGCAGTTGGTCATGACTTCAGTGGCGGAACCGCCTTGCTTGCCCATGACGAATGCAAAGATCAAATTGCCGATGCCGGAGCAGTAGGGCATGACGAGTGTGCCGAGGACTGTGCCCTCCAAACCGCCTTCGGCCAGGCTTTCGAGCCGCCAAATCATCAGAAATGACGCGGCGAGGAATAGTGCGAGGAACAGCCAGGGGCTCCAAGCGCCGGTGCTTTCGATCCACGTTGTGATTGATGCTTGCAACGGGCGCAGTAAATCAGGATGCGGGCGAGTTGGCAATCGCACGGCAGCGATAATGCCACGATGGCAGGACGAAAGAGGTGTGGAGATTTACGTTAATCTGGCAAGAACGATTGCCGCATCCAACCCATGCAACTTAACTACTTTGTGACGGGAGGTTTGGCCACGAATCAGTTCCACACGACCGCGTGGACAATCCAGGGTATCCGCAAGCAGTCGCAGCAGGGCTTCGTTGGCGGCGGCATCAACGGGCGGGGCGGTGACCTTGATACGCAATTCATCTCCCAGCGGTTCGCCAATTTCATTGGCGGAAGCGCGCGGCTGCAGCTTGATGGCAAGTAAAAGTCCATCCGGTTGGATTCTTAAAAAGCTGGGCGTGGTCATGCAGTTATTGATTTGCCCACAGGAACATTTCCCGCAATGCTTTCAAGAGATTGGCCCGAAGCGGTGTCGTGCACCATCTCAATTTAGGCGTGGAAAATTTGTTTAATACTCAGACGCTGTTCGCCTCACTAATTTGGGGCGGACTTGGATCAGGCATCTTTATTTATGGCTGGCGGCAGAAATCGACGTCGCCGCTGGTTGGCGGGTTGTTGCTGATTGGTATTTCCTACTTCATCAGTTCGGCACTGTTGATGTCGCTGGTAAGCCTCGGAATTTTGGGCGTAATGTATTGGGTAAAGAAGCAAGGCTATTGATATGAGCAGAGGATGCAAAGCATTGTTCATTTTGTCAGGCGCATTATTACTCCTGGCGGGTTGTGCAACGAAGCCAACCGCGTCCGTATCTCAAGCGGAACCAGTTTCAAAAGTGGCGGCATTGCCTTTGCACCCCGACCCGAAGGAGATACTGGAAAAGGCACCAGCAAAGCCTTCCGCACCGTTTGAAGGCGAGGGATGGAAATCGCTTTTCGACGGAAAGACGCTTGCCGGTTGGCAGGAAACTTTATTTGGCGGGCACGGTGAGGTGGAATGCCAATCGGGGATGGTGGTAATCAATACCGGAGATCAATTAAGCGGGATCAATTGGACGAATGAATTGCCGAGGGTGGATTACGAAGTCGCGCTGGATGCCATGCGCGTAGAAGGTTCGGACTTCTTTTGCGGGCTGACCTTTCCGGTGAAGGACGCGTATTGCAGTTTGATTTTAGGCGGTTGGGGTGGGGCGGTGGTGGGTCTATCCAGCATCAATGGTGAGGATGCTTCGGAGAATGAAACCACCCAATACATGAGATTCGAGAAGGGTCGTTGGTATCGCGTCCGCGTGCGGGTGACTCAGGCGAAGATTGAGGCGTGGGTTGATGCCCAGAACATCATTGATTTGCCGACGAAGGAACGGAAGATTTCGTTGCGCTACGGGGATATTGAACGTTCCATACCGCTAGGCATTGCCACTTTCCAAACGACTAGCGCGGTGCGGCAGATTAAAATGCGGCGGCTGGAATTGCCTGAGGCAACGAAGAGATAATCAGTGGTGAACTGGTTCGGTGGCAGCTTTCATTTCGTTCATTACTTCGCGCAAAGACATGTCATGCCAACTGTGGCCTTTGCCGGGGCCGTAAGTAATCCGGCCTTTATACGGCGGGTCGGCTTTTGAAAGAAAGTTGTCGAGCAGATGAACGGCATTGTTGAGGAAATAATTATCCGCATCGCCGACGGAGATGTGGAGCTTGCCTTGTAATTTGGGGCCAAGGGTTTGCCAGTTTTGTTCGAGAATGAGCCGGAGATCATATTTTTTCCATTGCTCGGCGACTTGGTGATCGATTTTGCCAGTGAGCGGGTTCCATGCAGGCATCGGTTGACCGTCTTTTCCGCGCGGACTGTAAGTGGCATTCCAGGCGCACCATTGGCCGCCAGACATGGTCCAGCTATTGCCGCGACCGAGAACATTTTCGATTTGCACTTCCCGGCGCATGGTCAGCTTTGTGTCGCCATTCACGATTCGCTCACTAGGCCGTTCGAAGCCAAATTCATTTACGTAGGCGTTATCAGCTTCATAGAGATCAATCAATTCGAGCGCGCGAAAATCAACCGGGTCGGGTGAGGAACTCCAAACGCCATTGAAGAAGTCGGGGTAGAAGATCTGCAATGCCAGCGAGCCCCATCCTCCCGTGGAATGGCCGGAAAGAACCCGTGCGTGTGGTTGACCGATGGCGCGGAATTTTTGTTCCACATAAGGAATCAATTCCTGAGTGATGGCATCGCCGTAAGGACCGTTGTTGGCGGAATTCACCTGATAGCAATCACCGAAGGGGCCGGCACCGTCGAGTTGGAGAAGGATCATTCCGGGGACATCACCGCTCATCCAATTCGTTTTAAAATCGGATTTTTTGCCCATCAATGTTTGCACTGCTGTGTAACGAGTATTGAATCCGCCGACGCGTACCCAAAGCGGATATTTGCGGGTTGGCTCATGATTATAATCACGCGGTAAAATAATTCCGGCCCGGAGATAAATAGGGCGATGGTGGAAGTCGCTGAGAAGATGCGATTGAATTTTAACGAACTTGATGAGTTCAGTTTCTGCCGGCAATTGCTCGGCAGCAATTTGTTTCGAGAGTTCAAGTTGAATGGTTTTTCGATTAGCCGGGTCGAGGTGAAGCTTTTGGACATCGCTGTAGAGATTGCCGGGTGCGTTCTGCGAACGGAGGTCGAGGTTTGAATCCAATAACGCCTGAACATAATAATCGCCGGCAGGCAATTCGGAGAGATTGGTTACGGGGAAGGTGATGGCGGTTTGGTCGAGTGAGATGGCTTTGCCGGGTGCGAGTTGGTTTGCATCGCCAGCCTGAATAAAGGGAGCGTCCTTGCCCATTTTGCCCAAAGCAATCCGCGGTTCGGGCTTTTCCTCGCGATAGAGAATAACGAAGAGACGGCCAGTTTGTGGGGCAGTCACGAGGTCTTGCTTGAGGCTGACTTCAAAACGGAGCTTGGTTTTGTTTGCTGCCGATAGGTTGAGGCTGGCCAACAATACAAAGCAAAGTGCAAAAGCTAATTTCCTTCTCATCTGTTTATTGAAGTGCTTACTTCGCTTCGGCAACGTCGGCGCTTCGCAAGTTCGAAACAAAGAGCAGAAATGAAGGGAATGGTTGTCCGGCTGAAGCTGGTAATCATAACGATTGGTCAGATTGATACCAGCTAAGGACGGGGACGTCGAGCGGTTAGGAACCTGCTTTTTGGGGAGCGGGAGTCAGTGCAGGCGAATAATCCTTGGTTAGTCGCTGCCACGCCAGAAAGCCAGTGAGCAGCGAAACTCCAGCACAAACAAGGTAAGGAACGGAAGGATGACTTTTAAAAGTGATGGCAGCAAAAGAGGGGCCTAGGATGCGGGCGAGACTGCCGGCACTTTGAGCGACACCAATCGTGACACCTTGTTCAGTAGGGGGCGTGAGATTGGAAATCATCCCGAACACTGGTGGACGAGTCAGGCTGGAACCGATGGCCAATATTGCCAGCAATATCAGGAGCAAAGGCCAATTCTTCGCAAAAGGCATCGGCGCCAAACTGATCGCAACCAGGAACAAACTGAAGACAATAAGTTTTGGTTCGCCCATCATTTTGACGAGGCGACCAGTGCCTCCTCCCTGGGCCAACGCGCCCATTATGCCAGCATAGGCAAAGAGGTAAGCAACCATTTTAATACCCCGGGCACTTTCCGCATCGACGGAAAAATTACTGAAGACCAAGAGGCCGAGGGTGGTTTCAAAACAGGTGAAGCAAAAGGTTGCGAGAAAAAAGACGCCGATTAACAGTCCGACTTTGGGACGGGTGAGGGTGTGCTTCCATTGATCCAAATGAGGCCGTTGCGCCACATGTTCGGAACTGGGTTTCCAGCTTTCCGGTAAAATAGCGAGTGCCAACAGAAAGTTGGCGGCACATAAACAAGCCGCTGCCCAGCCGGGGCCGGAGGGGCCAAAATGTTGACGGGCCAGACTGCCAATGAGCGGGCCAAAAATAAAACCGAGCCCGAAAGCCATGCCAATGAGCCCCATTTTTTTGGAGCGTTGTTCAGGCGGAGTAATGTCGGCGATGTACGCCTGCGCCACGGTAATGTTTGCACTGCACAATCCGGCGAACGCGCGTGAGATAAAGAGCAACAGCAGCGCGGTGTTGCCTTGCAAGCCGGAGGCATAGGCAAAAATCAGGTATGAGACGGCTGCGCCTGCGGTGCTGGTGAGGAGAACGGGACGGCGGCCAATGCGATCCGAGAGTCGTCCCAGGAAGGGGGCGAAAATAAACTGCATTAGGGAAAAGGCCGACATAATGGCCCCGATTTGCCAGCCAGTGGCATGCAAATTATTGGCGTAGATGGGAAGCAGCGGAATGACAATGCCGAATCCAACCAGGTCAATAAATACAGTCAGGAAGATAATCAGTACAGAAGGTTTTCTCATGGAGCTTGGAAGGAGTGCTCTTGCCGGACGTCAATTTTGTTCTTCAACCGCATGGGGAGAGTCTATTTGCGAAAGCACCGTAGTCAAGCGATGCGGCAGGAATTTGATGTAATCCGCTTGAACAGAGGAGGCGTTTATTGGTTGAATGATCAACGGGTGAATAAGTTTGCGAACAACCTGAGAGCAAGTAATCGAAGGTTTAAATTGTTTGTTACCCGGAAAAAGATTTTGCTTTTAGTATGATAGATTCAGTATCCGAAGGCTCCGGTGCGCCAGCCGATTTAAAAAAATCCCGCAGGAAAAAAGCCGGTTATTCCGAAGCGGCACCCCGTATTGACCGTTTGCCACCGCATTCGCCGGAAGCGGAGCAGGGGGTGCTGGGTTGCATACTTTTGTCGCCGAACGATTGCATTGGCGAATGCGTGGAAAAATTCAAGGCGGGCGCGGAGGTGTTTTATGATCTGCGACACCAGGTTGTTTTCGAGACGGTCGTGGAGATGTACGACAAACGTGAGGCGATCGATCTCATCACCCTGCAACAAAATTTAAAGGACAAGGCCCGGCTCGAGGAGGTGGGAGGACTGGCTTATATCTCGACGCTGCCGGATACAGTTCCGTCGGCAGCGAACCTTTCCTATTACCTGGAGATCGTGCAGGAGAAATATGTGCTCCGGAAAATGATTCACACCTGCACGGACGTAGTGAACCGGGTGTATGGATGTGAGGGAGAGGTGGACAGTCTTTTGGACGAAGTTGAGCGCGACATCCTGCGGATCAGCGAAACGCGCGCCGAGGGAAATACCGGCAAGATCAAGGATCTGGTCAAGAAGGCAATCAGCACGATTGAGGATTACCACCAGCGACAAGGGATGCTGACCGGGATCGGAACCGGCTTTGCCGATTTCGATAAAATGACCAGCGGGTTGCATGGCGGGGAAATGATCGTGCTGGCGGCGCGACCAAGCATGGGCAAGACCTCACTGGCGATGAACGTTGCCGAGCATGTCGCTGTGGACCTGAAATTGCCGGTGGGGGTGTTCAGCCTGGAAATGACCTCGGAATCGCTCGTGATGCGTATGTTGTGCTCGCGGTCGCGGGTAAACCTGCGGAATGTGCGGGAAGGGTTCCTGGCGGAGCGGGATTTTCCGAAATTGACCAATGCGGCAGGCAAGCTGGCGAATGCTCCTTTATTCATTGATGACAGTTCAGGACTCTCGGTTTTGCAGATGCGGGCCAAGGCGCGGCGCATGTCCCAGCAGTTTGGCATCAAGCTGTTTGTCATTGACTACTTGCAGCTACTCCATTCTACTGCGCGCCGGGCAGAAAACCGGCAGCAGGAGATTGCGGACATCTCCAGCGGCATCAAATCGCTGGCCAAGGAACTGGATGTTCCGGTCATCGTGCTGAGCCAGTTGAATCGTGAGTTGGAGAAGGATAAAGACCGCAAGCCGCGGCTGTCGGATTTGCGTGAATCGGGGTCGATTGAGCAGGATGCCGATTTGGTTTGTTTGTTGTATAAGCCGAGCCGGGAAGAAGACGACGCGGGCCCGGCGGAAGACCATGACGCGGTGCCGGTGAATTTGTTGATTGCGAAGCAAAGAAATGGACCAACGGGTGATGTGCACCTGACGTTCATGAAGTCGTATACGCGGTTTGAGAGTGCAGCAAAAATTAGTGGTGACGATGTGCCGACAGAATAATAATAGCCGATGAAATCCTTGATGCGCCGCGGTGGTTTATTTTTATTTTTGTTGCTTGCCTGGGTGCCGCTGTCATCGGGACAGGACAAGGTCGCGCAAATCGTGGTCACCAATGTTGGACCAGCCGTGGTGAGCGAGGACCTGGTTCGCGCAAACATTCATGTCAAGGTAGGCGACCCGTACGTGCGGACGAGTGTGGATGATGATGTCAAAAATCTTTATGCCACCGGTTTCTTCTACAACATCCAAGTCCTGGATAAACTGACCGACCAGGGGGTGGTGCTGACTTATATCCTCCAAGGGAAACTCCGGCTGACGTCAATCAAGTTTGAAGGGAATACAAAATATAGCGTCACCAAGTTGATGAAGAAGGTCACTTCCAAGATCGGCGAACCTTTGGACGAGCGTAAACTTTTTTCAGACAGCCAGGAGATTCAAAAGATGTACCAGAAGTCGGGCTATCCCCGCACGACCGTCAAGTACGTGATCAACAATTATGACGAAGCGGCGGGACGCGCGAGTGTGACGTTCGAAATCCAGGAAAGCCCGAAGATCAAAATTGTAGAGGTAGATTTTACCGGCGCGAATGCCTTCACGCAAAAGAGGCTGCGCAAGGTCATCAAGACGCGCAAGCATTGGTTGTTCTCCTGGATTACGCGGAGTGGAATTTTCAAGGAAGATCAATTTGACGAAGACAAGGAAAAGCTGGCGGACTTTTACCGGAACAAGGGCTACATCGATTTTGAGATCAAAGACATCAAGATCACCAACCCGACCCCGAGGACGATGAAGATCGAGTTCGTGATCAATGAAGGAACTCTTTACAAGGTGGGAGCGGTCACATTCAAGGGGAACCTGCTTTTCAGCACCAACGATATTTTTAACGGTCTCAAGTTGCAGCATGAGCGGAGTCGTTCCAAGAAGGCAATTGGACCGCATGGTTTGGAGGCGGATGCCGGGATGACCTTCACGCCGGATGCGCTCGCGGATGATATTCATGCGGTGGAAGATTTTTATGGGTCGCGCGGCTACATAGATGTGAAGCAAGGCGCCAATCTGCGGGTGGCTAAAATGGCTAATACCCAAAACGGCACGATGGATTTGGAATATACAGTGGATTCCGGTGAGAAGCAGTATATTGAAAAAATTGAAATCAAGGGGAACAGCAAGACCAAGGACAAGGTCATCCGCCGTGAGTTGGCAGTTTCGCCCGGAGACACGTTCGACATGGTGCGGGTTAAGCTAAGTGAAGAGCGTCTTAAGGGGTTGGCGTTTTTTGAGAAGGTGGAGACCCGGCCGGAGCCAACGGTAATTCCAAACCATAAAAACTTGATCGTGGGAGTCGAGGAGAAGTCCACGGGACAATTTACCTTTGGCGCGGGCTTCAGCACGGTGGACAGTCTTTTGGGGTTTGCAGAAGTCAGCCAATCGAACTTCGATTTGTTCAGGCCGCCATACTTCACTGGTGGTGGACAGAAGTTCCGCCTGCGTGTCCAGTTGGGAACGGAGCGCCAGGATTATTTGATTTCGTTCGTGGAACCTTGGTTCTTAAACCGGAAGCTTACTTTCAGTGTAGATTTGTATCGTTCCGTGCTGAACTTCCAGAGTCTGGATAGCCTTTACAATGAAACGCGCACCGGGGCGCGATTTGGCCTCACGCGGGCTTTGGGCAGCGATTTCCTGATTGGCGGCATCAGCTACACCATCGAGAATGTCGGGATCGTGGATGTGAGCACAAGTGCTCCGCCGAGTATTAAGATGGATTCCGGAAATTCTTTGCTCTCACGGTTTGGCGCCTCCATTGCCTATGATACGCGCAACAATACGATGCTTCCAACGAAGGGCCAGCGGTCGGAGCTATCAGGAGAATTGGTTGGCGGACCATTAGGCGGAGACAGAAGCTTCTACAAATTGGAAGCGAAGACGGCGTGGTACTTCAAAGGCTTTGCCAAGGACCATGTTTTGGAAATTGTCGGTCGCGCGGGAGTTGCTGATAACTGGTCCGGTTCACGAGACGTGCCATTTTATGAGCGTTATTATCTGGGCGGACAGTATTCACTGCGTGGTTATGATTATCGAGGGGTTGGACCACGCGAAACCACGGGCACGGGCGCCACGGAACCTGTTGGCGGTGATACATACTGGATGGGGTCCGTGGAGTATAGTATCCCGGTGATTTCACGCCTGCGTTTTGCGATGTTTTATGATATTGGAGGTGTATATCAGAATCCATACAGTTTCAGCAGCGTGGTCGTGGATCCGGTGCAAATAGATCCAATAACCAAGCAAAGGAAAGTATCCAGTGTTGGATCTTATAGTGACAACTGGGGTATCGGGTTGCGGTTGGATCTGCCGATCGGGCCGTTACGATTGGACTATGGCATTCCCATCACGCATGATATATTCAACAGCAATAGTGGTAAGTTCCAGTTTGGTGTTGGATTTACCCGTCCATTATAATTTATAAAACATGAAAATTAATTTTAAGAGAATCATACCGGTCTTGGCAGTAAGCCTGTTGTTAACGGTGCCAGCATTGGCCGAGACGAAGATCGCAACCATCGACCTGCGCAAGGTGTTTGATAATTATTGGAAGCGTCAGCAGGCAGAAGCCGCCTTGAAGGAACGAGGCTCGGACCTGGACAAGGAATACAAGTCGTACGTGGACGACTATAACAAGATCAAGGAAGAATACACCAAGCTGCTCGCCGCTGCGAATGACCAGTCTGTTACGCCCGAAGAACGGGAAAAGCGCAAGACTGCGGCGGAAGCGAAACTGCTCGATATCAAGGCAAGCGAGAACACCATCCGGACTTTCGAGGGGAATGCGCGAGACCAATTGGACACGCAAAAGAAGCGGATGCGGGACACGATTTTGCAGGAGATTCGCGCGGTCATCAATGCGAAGGCCAAAACCGGCGGTTACACGCTGGTGATCGATACCGCGTCTGAAAGCATCAGCAGCACGCCCATTGTGCTTTTTAACACTCTCGAAAACGACATGACGGATGCAATTCTCACGCAATTAAATGTGGGGGCACCACCGGCGGCTTCGACAAAAGACGCTCCAAAAACCGAAGAGAAGAAGGAGACGAAAAAGTAGCAGTTTGGATGGCGAATAGTGCGCAGGTTCTGCCCTGCGAAGATCAACTTTCGCTCAGTCGTTTTTTAGGTGCTTCGAAGAGCATTTCGTGAGCTTCTTTAAGAATTGCTGGAATCTTTTTTGCAAACGGGCTGCGACTTAGGGCTGCAGCAAGGTCCAACTCTTCACCCTTGGAGGAATTCTCACCGGGAAACCAGTGGTCGGCCTGACCGAGCAGGTTATAGCGCATTTTGCCCCAAGCAGTGAGGTCGAGGGACTTGGCGTAAGTCCAGAGGCGAAGGATTTCCAAAATGTTGATTTGGCCGGGAACATCCACGTATTGCGGTAATCCCTCGAACCAGCAGCGGCACCATTCTTTTCCGAGGGTGCGTTCCATTTCCTCACGCAGGCGCTGTTCAATCGGCGCGATGGTAGCCGGAATATTATCGTAATAAGCGAGCGCCTTGATGTGTTCATCGAAGTCACTCGGTTTTGCGGCTCCGCAACTCAAAGTATGCACTTCGTGCCGGGCAAGGCAGTAAAGGTCATTAAAAACCATGGGCGAAAGCGGCGCGCAAAGATCCACCAGTTTTTGTGGAGGGTCGTAAAGTTTCCCGCCTTTGTCGTTGGGACTGATAATGAAGACGCCCATGTCGCGCTGGTGGGCAGCTTCGATGGTGGACCAGTTCAGGTCATTGACAAAATACCAATGGACGTTGACGTAATCGAATTCGTCGCTCTTGATCGCATCCAGGATGATATCGGTGGTGGCGTGAGTGGAGAAACCGAGGTGCCGAATACGGCCTTCTTTTTGCAGTTTTCGCGCGGCGGCAATGCAGCCGTTTTTCTTGAGTGAATGATCCAGCAGTTGGCGATTGTTTACGCCGTGCAAGGAAAGTAAATCGACGTAATCCAGCTTGAGGTATCGCATGGATTTCTCAAACGTTTCGAGAAAATCCTCAGCGCGTTCCTGTGGGGCAACCTTGGTCTGGACGATGATTTTGTCGCGGGGCAGGGCGGGCAGGACCGAGCCGAGTTGCATTTCAGAAGAACCGTAGCCGCGCGCGGTTTCGATGTGATTGATGCCGAGTTCGATTGCCCGATGAATGGTAGCTTCGAGATTTTGCTGGTTTTCCCGGGGGACGTCCTTTGGATCAACATCCTGCCATTTGAACTGATAGCGCATCCCGCCACAGGAGATTACAGGCATTGCCAATTCAGTGCGGCCAAAGCGTCGGTATTTCATGCGCGCAAAGTATGGCACAGAAATCCGATTCGGCAACGAGTGATAAATAATCTTAAAGCAATTTATTAAAGCTCGCGTAGTAGCACTGAAACTATTTATTCAGATATTTGCCGCGCTTGATTGGTTCGGGAGGCTGATTTTCTTCCGGAAGAGAAGTCCGTTGCTTTCGGCTTCCCTGCCACATGAGAACAATGAAACAAAGCGCAATGAAAATGCCTGCTATAATCCAACCTGCACCCATAATTCAACAACCTGCCTTTCTTGAATGGTTGTGAGCTTCGGACGGGCAAAACCATCCGGAGCTCGGTTTTATTTTTAACTTACCCCATCGCCTGCCATCGCATGGCCTGCGTGTTCCGGTGTTTGCTCCGGCTTATGAATGCCTTCGCCGAATTCCTCGATGATCTTTTGATTGAAGGCGGGAATATCGGATGGCTGGCGACTTGTTATCAGGCCGTTGTCCACCACGACTTCTTCATCCACCCAATTGGCGCCAGCGTTTTTCAAATCGGTTTGGACGGAATGAAAGGAGGTCATTCGGCGTCCCCGCACAACTTCCGCGTCAATCAGAGTCCATGGAGCGTGGCAGATGGCAGCCACGGGCTTGCCAGCATTGAAGAAACTTTTAACAAAATCCAACGCCTGTTGGTTGCGACGGAGTTTGTCGGGATTCATGACGCCGCCGGGAAGGAGCAAGGCATCGTATTCATCGGCCTTGGCTTCAGCGAGCGGGACGTCCACCTTGAAGCTGCGACCCCACTTGGTGTGATCCCAGCCCTTCACTTTTTTTTCGGAAGGTGAAACAATATCGGTCTCAGCTCCAGCCTGATCGAGAGCTTCCCGCGGGCCGGTCATTTCGACCTGTTCAAAGCCATTCTCAATGAGGATGGCCACTTTTTTTCCATTTAAATCATTATTCATATTATGTCCTTTCTTTATTATCCGGCTGAACAATCGCGCCGGAGAATGTTTTGAAATCAAGGTTTTGGCGGAATGGTCCTGGGTTCCGCCACGCTGACGCGATACACGTGCACCAGTTCTCCGCCCAGCCAGCCGGAAACGGAAAGCAGGAGGACGCCGATGATGGAGAGGATCACCGGCACTTTGCTAATATCGACTGGATTTCTGTGCCGCAGGAAAAAGTTAATGACATATAATCCCACGACGACGAGATTGATGATCATGTGACTGACCCCGATGCGTCTTAATTTTGGTTCTGTGATCGAGAGCAGGTCAATGAAACCGGGAATGGCGGCGAGCAGGGCGGTAATGATACCACCGGCAAGGGTGTAGTACGCCACGGTTGCCCATTCCGAATTGCCGCTGAAGAAATGGATTAAATCGCAGACGAGCGAAAATATCCAAAGGCCAAGCGGAATGGCAACGAGCATAACATGGATGGGATGTTTTTTAATGCTTGCAGTAGTTTCCATAAATTTCCTTTCATTTTTTTCGGGTAGAAGAACGTCCATTGCCCGCATGTTCGTGGGCGGGATGAGGCAGCCAACTATCAACCATTTCCTTATAAGATTGGCGGATCATGGCGCGAGAATTCGGGTCGCCTTTGATGATGGCCTTGGCATAATTGATGGCCTGTTCCTGCGAGATATGGGGAGGCAAGGTTGGCACTTCCGGATCGGTGTAGGCATCAATCACCACAGGTCGCTGTTCGGCAAAGGCAAGTTCCCAGGCGGCGGCGATTTCATCGGGTTCTCTTACCCGGATACCTTTCAGGCCGAGCATTTCAGCGTAAACCGCATAGGGGAATTCGGGAAGATTTTGGGATTCTTCAAACTTGGGGAAACCGGACATGGCCCGTTGCTCCCAAGTGACCATGTTGAGATCGCGGTTGTTCAAAACGAGCACAATCAAGCGCGGGTCGGCCCATTCCTGCCAGTATTTGGAAATAGTGATAAGGCCATTGATGCCATTCATTTGCATGGCGCCATCGCCGACGAGGGCAATTGCCACACGGTCAGGAAAGGCAAACTTGGCGGCGATGGCGTAAGGAACCCCCGGCCCCATGGTGGCGAGACCTCCGGAAAGCGAACCCATCATGCCGCGCCGGATTTTGATATCGCGCGCATACCAACTGGCCGAAGTCCCAGAATCGGCGGAAAGAATGCAGCGGTCAGGCAGGCGAGGGGAAAGTTCCCAGAAGAGGCGTTGTGGATTGATGGGATTGGCAGTGTTCATAGCACGCGCTTCCAGAACTTTCCACCAATCCTGAACGCCTTTTTCAATTTTTTCACGCCAGGAACGATCCGTCTTGCGCTCGAGCAAAGGAATAAGCGCACGGAGGGTTTCCGCGCTGTCGCCAATCAAATTAAGTTCCATGGGATAGCGAATGCTGAGCACGCGTCCATCAATATCAATTTGGACACCGCGAGCCGCGCCTTCCTTGGGAAGAAATTCCGGATAGGGAAAATTGCTACCGACCATCAGCAGCGTGTCACATTCCATCATCAAATCCCAACTCGGTTTGGTGCCGAGCAGGCCGATGGAACCGGTGACGAACGGGAGATCATCAGGAACGGCGGCTTTGCCGAGCAGCGCCTTGGCAACTCCTGCGCCGAGGATATCAGCGACTTCGATGACTTCATCCGTTGCCCGCAGGCAACCCGCGCCGATGAGCATGCCAACGCGTTTGCCAGCATTCAGAATATCAGCGGCTTTGCGAAGATCGGTTTGTGAAGGAATGACGCGCGGAGAAGTGATGCCAATGCCCGAATGGATGGTCGCGTGTTCGTGAGGCGGAACAGGCTCCGCCGGACATTCCTGCAAGTCGTTGGGAATAATGATGCAAGTGACAGTTCGCTCGACCAAGGCAATGCGGATGGCGCGATCGATCAAGTGACGCATCTGAGCCGGCACGGTCGCCATTTGAACGTATTCATGCGCGACATCTTTGAAGAGGGAAACCAAGTCAACTTCCTGCTGGTAATCACCGCCCAAGGCGGCACGGGAAGATTGGCCGACGATGGCAACCACAGGCTGGTGATCCAACTTGGCATCATAAAGGCCGTTTAAAAGGTGAATGGCTCCGGGGCCGGAAGTGGCACAACAAATTCCTACTTCACCGGTAAATTTTGCGTGAGCACAGGCCATGAAGGCGGCCATTTCTTCATGGCGAACCTGGATGAAGTCCATTTTCTTTTTCGCCTTTTCCAGCGCGCCCATGATGCCGTTTATGCCATCGCCGGGATAACCATAGATGCGCTTTACTCCCCATTCTGAAAGACGCTTTACTAGAAAGTCACCCACTGTGGCCGACATGATATTATTCCCGGATTAAAAGTTAATAATAAGGCAAGTTTCCGCAGGCCATTTACACGACCAGACAAACTTTGTCCTTATCCATCAAAACGTAACTAGCATGAAGACAGATATTAAGTGGGGAACAGAACCCATCAGAGATATTGAACGAAGAAGGATTCACATAAAGAGAAGGTCGGGTTCCAGCCGTTCAAAAGCCTGACGCCGCTCTGCTTCGGCCCTTGACTAAGAAACCTTTTGCACCAAAAGTCCCTTCCGGCTGGAGCCCGCACGCCGACGGCCACTGGATTCAGGGTGCCTTCCTGAGGACTTTTGCCCTCGCTGAACCAGCAGAAGTTTTGGAGGAAGCGGCAAAAACTCCAATCCGCCGAACTACTCAATTATATTTTACGGTTTAAACCAAAGCAAATGGGCGATTATCCCCAGCGGTAGAATATTGTTGCCCAGCGTATTAAACGAGTCAGCCCTGTTGCGTTGGAAAGTCCGCCATCACGGTGTGCTTGACCCCATTCTTATACGTGTATTCCAGAACACTCATCCAAGGTTGATGGAACGAACGGGCGACTTTGCCTGCGATGTCGGCGAGCCGTCCATTGGTGGGAACCAAGGGTGAGGGTTTCTTGCGATTGTTGTAATCCAGGTAAGCGCCGACTTCCTTCACGTAACAGACGACGTGCACCTGCTTTTCCATAAAGACGGCGATGAGACGGGTGGTATAACCCTTCTCATGCAAGACATCCGCTGCCAACGTGGCGAAGTCGTCGCAGTCACCTTGTTGACTGGCGAGAAAGACCTTACGCGGTTGGACTTCGTCGAAGAGTTTGAATTT
>JAQGPC010000231.1 GCA_028293285.1 Pedosphaera sp. | reverse complement strand
ACCATAAGGTTGCCTCTAGGCGGCGGCGTCCTGGCGGCCGTGGGAGAGTATCTTGCGGATGGCGGCGACGACCTGGGTCATGGATTGGCTTTTGCTGGCGTAGCCGTAGGCACCATTGCGCAGGATGTCCCGCACTTGTTGTTCATCGTGGTCAAGGCCGGTGTAGATCAGGATCGGAATATCGGCGTAGTTGGTTTTGAGAAAGCTCATGAATTGCAAACCGTCTTCACCGCCTAAATTGAGGTCGAGGATGATGAGATCGGTGGGGTTGTGGTCGAGCACGAGCATGGCCTGGCTCGCATCGGGGGTGGTCAGGACTTTAAAGCCCATTTCGGTTAAGTAGTCGCTGAGGACGCGCAGGAGTTGAGTGTCGTCATCAATGAAGAGGATGGTCGGTTTCGTTTGCGTCGTGACGGTAGTGCTCGATTGATGGTTGATTGGGTCAAGTGCTTTCAGCGGTGGGCGGCAGATGAGGGAGGCTTGCTCGCGGGTGCAGGTGTAGCCGTGTTGCTCGCAGAGTTGGCGGCAGAAGGTGGCGTCCACTGAGTTGTGGAGGTCTTTGATTTCAAAGGCCTGTTTCCGCTTGATGAAGGAGCTGCAGGCTTTTCTCCAATGGTTCATCGTGGTGGAAATCCAGTTGACGGGGGCTTCGGTGGCAGCAGGCAATGGTTCGGTCTTCTGCGGTTGCACGGGCTCGGCGAATTGGATGACGGAGTCGGAATTAATGCGGGCCAGGACGAATTGGTTGAGTTGGATGATTTGGCCGAGGAGCTTTTCCATGTCCGAGAGTTTGAGAAGATAGGAGTTGGCGCCAAGTTCGTAAGCCTTGTGAATGTCCCGGTGGTTTTCCGAACCGGACAGGACGACAACGGGCAGATGGCTGAATTCCGGGCGGGAGCGTATCCAGCTCAAGACTTGGAAGCCGGTGAGCTGGGGCAAACCCAAATCCAACAGGATGAGCGTGGGCAGTGGATATTGGGTGCGGTCCGAATGATCGCCAGCACCGCTCAAGTAAGCTACGGCTTGTTCGCCGCTGGTGACAATTTGCAAACGGTTGGTGACTTTCCATTGCCGGAAAGCGAATTGCAACGAGAGAGCATCGTGCTCTTCGTCCTCAATCAGCAGAATAGTATTGTACGACATTAAATTTTTTTGCCCTGTTACTCACCCGCGAATAGGAAAGCAGGTCTCAATCCACTCGCATCTGGGGTAAATACCCCATATGAAACCGAGTGTCTTATTTTGCGCAATCCAGTGTCGCACGGGACAGAACGGGCGTGGTGTTCGCCGCAAAGGAGATAGCATTCATTGGTGATAAATGCAATTTGGGGGCTGGCATTGTGATTGCTTTTTTCCCGACGGCCGGTGAGGGGCAACTGTTAGCGGCTGCATAATTTGAAAGCTGGTAAAGGGGACGACTCAGAGTGATTGCCGAAGGCTTGGGTTTCGGCCCAAGCCTTTGCTTTTGGTGCAGAAATGTTTTTAGTGATAGTTGGGGGGCGGGGGGTGTGTGTAGTTTCCGGCAACGATAGGAAATCCTGCTGGACGAACCGAATCCCGTCCGGCAACCTCTTACCACCGCCTATGAGGCACCCAATGTTTCAATCCACGAACCACCGGTTGTATATTAATTGTTAGGCCGTTCTACGCGCATTGCCATGTCCACAATCACAGCAACGGAGTCAGGAACGACAGCGCCGCGGAAGGCGCACACGTTCGGGTTGATCGGCATCGTCGTGGCGTTTCTCGGTTTGGCTGGCGCTATCTTTTCGCCACTGGCATTGGAGGTTCAGCGACCACCCCCGAAGCAGTTGTCCGATGTTCTGGCGGATACCGCCGTGAAGATTAAAGACAGATTCACTAAGAGAGAGGCACTGCCACCGCCGCCACGCGAGACTGATTGGCGCGTCGTTGCCATCATCACTGCGTCGTCATTGGGCTTTATCGGTGCGGCGCTCGGCACCGCGTCCTGGATTCGCCGTGAAGATTTGCGCATCAGCGGTGCGGCGGTCGCCGTGGGTGTAACCGCGATTGCGTTTCACTACATCTTGGCGGCCATAGGAATCACCATTGGTCTCGTCATCGTCGCATGGATACTGTCACATTTCAGTTGAGAGACGAACGGCCTAACAAATCGCGAGGCTGTGTGAAAACTCCCGGCGTTATGGGCGAGTGAGTGCGGGACGGGAAAGTATTTTCGGCAACGAAAGGAAAACCTGCTGGACGAAGCGAATCCGGCTCGGCAACCTCCCATCACTGCCTTTGAGGCGCTGAATGATTCAATCCAAGAATATGATCCCGCCCATACCCTCTTATTCCCGTCCGGCTCTATGGAATCCAAATGCCGCAGCGTGCTGGAGTCTGCTTTTTACACCGGCGTTCGGCGCTTACCTGCACGCTCGGAATGCGGACAGTCTGGGGCGCGCAGAGGAAGCGAAAGCTCACCGAGTGTGGTTCTATGTGTCGCTTGGCTATCTCGGTTTCGTTTTAGTGAGCGTCTTCATTCCCGCAATCCCGGAAGCAGTCTTTAGAGGCGCTGCCATTGGAATTTTAATGGGGTGGTATTTCACACAGGGACAGAAGCAGGTACAGCACGTTAAAGAGACGTGCCAAACCGGTTATCAGCGAAGATCCTGGAAGAAACCTTTGCTCATCGCCTTCGGCTGTTTGGTGGGCTACCTGATAGTTGTTATCGTGCTTGCAATTGTTGCCGAGTCATTTTTCGGAATCGCATGAATTGTCCAGTCAGCACCTACGAGGCACCCAATGTTTCAATACACGAACCACCGGTTGTGTATTAGTTGTTAGGCCACATCGTATGCCAGACCATCTTCTCACTTTTGAACTCGGCAAAGACGGCGATGAGTTATTTATTCATGGCGACGCTGCCGGACTTCGTTATCTGGCGCGGGTTGCTTTACGTTTGGCCGAGCACGCAGAAGCCAATCGCCGCGAGCACGATCACTTGATGACGGAGGAGTGGGCTGGGCAGGAGCTTTCATCGGTTGCACAAGACCCGGCCTCGTCGCTTCTGAATCAGGTTACGATTCGTGGGTGGCCGACACGAGGAGGTGCGCATGACGTGGCCTAACAAATCGCGAGGCTGTGTGAAAACTCCCGGCGTGATTGGCGGGTGAGCGCGGAACGGGAAAGTATTTTCGGCAACGAAAGGGAATCCTGCTGGACGAACTGAAGACTGTGCGGCAACCTCCCATTACCGCCTTTGAGGCATCCAATGTTTCAATACTCGAACCAAAGGTTGATTATTAATTGTCAGGTAAAGAAGATGGTCTGGGCGGCAAAACAGATGGTGCCATTTTTGTTCGGTACCGCGACTTTTCCGGTTTTCATTTTTCTCCATGAGTGCGGTCATTATCTGACGGGAATCTGTTTTGGGCTCCGCATGAAATTTCACTACGCGGAAGTGGGATTCACCGGTGCAAAGGAGAAGTTTACACCGCAAGTGGACGCTCTCGTTGCCAGCGCCGGGCCGCTGGTGGGAGCTGTTTTTATGTTGGTGGGATTCCTGTGGCTCCGCAGGTTGCGACGGCATCGCATTGAAGCAGTTCCGACGGCCCGAGATTGGCTCGCCACCAGTCTCGCGATGAATGTGGGCCGGTGGTTGCGCGGCTTTACGGGGTCGCCCTCACAGCCACAACCTAACGACGAAGCGTTTGTCTCGCATGCCATCGGCCTGCCCAAGTGGTTCCTCCCGTATTTGCTTGGGATGTTTGCGGTGGTCGCACTGGCCTTAATCATTCGCTTGCATCCGCCAAGAGAACGGTTGTTCCCCTTTTCGTGGATGCTGCTCGGAGGCGTTGCCGGAACTTTACTTTGGATGAGGTTCGTGGGCCCGTTCCTGTTTCCCTGAGGATTGTCGTCATGATAAACCGTCTAATAAAGCGCTGGATCACGGCGTTCGTTCTGCTTCCCGGTTCAGAATTGAGATGACAGATTTGGGTCGGTGTGTTTAGTTGCAGCTAATGAAAGGAGTTTTAGTTTATGCCAACCATGAATCTAAATGGTAAGTTCACCGCGCCTTGGGGCAGAGAACTGAGATGGATGACGGCGGTGGCGGTGGCCATCTGCGTTGGCGTGGGGCTTATCGGTCTGGTCTCGCTGCCGGAGAATCATCCGATTGCGCGCTGGAACATGGTTGCCATTCCGTTATTGATCCTGCTGGGCGGCGCTTGCTTTATGGTGCGCGGTTACTCGCTCGGTGATGGGCAGTTGATAATTCATCGGCTGGGTTGGACTTGCCGCTTGGATTTGGCGTCGCTGAAGTCGGCTGCTTACGATCCGTCAGCGATGGAGAAGTCCATTCGCATCGCCGGGAACGGTGGCCTGTTCGCCTTTTGCGGTCAATTTCGTAACCAGAAACTCGGCAATTACCGTGTGTTCGGCACGGATGTGCGGCGATCGGTCGTGCTGCGATTTCTTGACCGGGTGGTCGTCGTAACGCCGGATGCACCGGAACGGTTTGTTGCGGAGATAACGAAGCTAGGGTGAAGGGGTTTAGTGGTTAACAGTTTCAAAAACCATTAACAGCTTCCTGACTGGCTCCACTAAAACCGTTGAAACGGTTAATGTATTCGCTCTTGTGCAAACCACCGGGCTGAAGCCGCGGTGTTAATGAGAAACTTGAGGAGTTCGGTAGTTACGCCGAAGATGAAGGCGCGGATATTCAAGGCTGCGCAGTAATAAAGAGAGGTTGTAGCCGCGCTCATCTCTTCACCAAAGTGGAAAATTCCGCTGACTCCACATTCAAGGGAAACTTTATTACGACAGATAAAGCGAGTTGCAGAAAACCTGTCTTTAATGCGTGGTGCGTGGCTTGGGTTATGAAAATTCTCTCGATACTTGGTTGCGTAGTAGTTCACTCCATAGGCAAAAATGGTGGGTCGGGTATGGAGTGGGTCACCATGACGGACCACAACACCATTACAGCGAGGGAAGGTCAAATCATCACGCGAGAGGAGTTGCGGGAAATGCTGGCGGATGCCAACTTGCTCGCGGACCAACGTGAGGCGGTGGAGGCGTTGTTGCAGCATACGGTGGATGTGAAAAATTAAGCGACGGACATAAGCGTGTAATCTTATGCGTCCGGCCGGACCGCATGAATGCGGAACCAGGCCTGCATGCAGGTACCTTCCTTCCTAATCTTGCTCTTGATCGTAATCTTAAAGCTTGTGCGAACACGGTGACGCAAGAAAAGTCCCGAGCGCCAATCAGCAATCAAAAGGTAGGAAACGAGGTGACGAGACTCTAACATTGCGTTCGCGTGTAGCGGTAAGTTTCACGCAGCTCTTCCCGTGTCCCATGGCTGCTTAAAATTATACCATCCATCTTCGCGGCATGTGGCCGGATTCGCTTCCCAGAGGGGGAAGAGTCAGAGTCTCCTCACGTCGTCTCCTACGCGAGTAAGGTGTCAGCGCTGCCGCTCTTCGGTGCGGTATCTTAAATTTGTTATCCCGCTCTGGATGCTTGCAAGCCTTGGCCCTAAGCTCGCGCCATGAAATTCCAGCCGCCGGTCAAACCAGTGGTTGGCCCGGAACTGGCACCGGCCATTTTCCAGCCCCAGCCACACGATGAAGTGTTGCGCGAGGATCAACGAAAGCGGAATGCCTTTGCCAGGGTATGCTTTTACCTCGCGGCAAACCCCCGATTCGCGCCAACCTGACCACCAAACCCGAGTACTGGAAATACACCGGTTGCGTGCTGCCCGGCTACCCGAAATTGCATCCACTGGAGAAAGATTACTGGCCGAAGTTCTGGAGGATCCACGGAAAACTGCGACATCCCGAAGCCGGCCATCTGATTCGACCGCCGATGCAATCAGGCGGACCTGCGGTGCCAAAGCCACTGCTTTGACGCCAACAATAATGCGTAGGAGCCGACGAGACTCTAACTTTGTGTTCGTGTGACGGATTAAGTCTCACGCAGCCTGACCCGTGGCCCGGGGGCTGCTTAAGATTTATTCCATTGGTCATCGCTGGTATGGTCGGATTCGCATTGCAGGGGGGAAAAGTCAGAGTCTCGTCACCTCGCCTCCTACGTGAGTAAGGTGTCAGCGCTGCCGCTTTTCTGTGCTGCATGCCAAAAGTTGTCCTGCCCTCGCCATCAGAATAAGGATCATCTCCGGCCATGAATTTTCTCCGGCCATCAAATCAACCACGCCGCATACAACTATGCGTAGGAGACGAGGTGAGGAGACTCTAACATAGCGTTCGTGTGACGCGGTAAGTTTCACGCAGCCCGACCCGTGGCCCGGGGTTACATAAAATTTATTCCCTCGGTCACCGCTGGTATGGTCGGATTCGCATCGCAGAGGGGGAAGGGTTAAAGTCTCGTCACCTCGACTCCTACGCCAATAAGTTGTCAGCGCCGCCGTTCTTTTATGCTGCATGCCCAATTTTTGTCCCTCCCTCGCCATCAGAATGAGGATGATCTCCGGCCCTTTCCCCGAAAGCAGCACGCCTCGTAGTTTTTCAACAGGCTCTTGGGCGAACGCAAGCTTGCCGACTCTGGAATTTAGGGCATTATGCGGCGAAGTATCGCGCGCATGAAATTGCTTTGCCTAATCACCGGTCTCCTTTCCCTTTGCACCACTCTCCTGGCGCAAACCAACGATGTCCCCCAATTGGTTTCGGTCCAAAAAATCTGGCATGGCGATACGCATAATGCGTTTACTGATTTGATTCGATTCCAGGGGAAATGGTTTTGCACGTTCCGGGAATCGGCGGTGATTGCAGTTAAGCGGGAATGGTAATGCATGAAGGATTGCTCTGGATGAGTCATTATTCCACACACGAAGACGCGACCACGGACATTTATTTGGCGAAGTGCGGATTCCGAAAATGTAAAACTTATGAAGTTTAAAATTCTTTTTGCGTTGTTGGCGACCGGCTCGCTGCTTGCCAGTCTTAATGCCGCCCCGGTGCAAACTGTTCGTGCGGTGCCCCCCGCGCCTCCCATGCCGCCCGCCCGGTCCATGCAATCCAAGACGAATGCCGAATTGCTCGCGTGGGATTCGGTGATGAAGGAGATGACGGTGAAGATGGGCCAGGCCAAAGCGGAGTTTTTATTCAGTGTCACGAATGTGTCCGACACGCTGGTGGTCATTGACCAGGCGAATGGGAGTTGTCATTGCACAACCGCGGAAATGCCCAGCAAACCGTGGCTCATTGCTCCCCATACCAGCGGAAAGCTGCCGGTCACTGTGGATCTGGCTGGCAAATTCGGGACGATTTACAAAACGGTCACGCTCAGTTCCACGAATGCGCCCAAGGTGCTGACGGTCAAGGTAATCATTCCGGAGAACCCGGAAATGGTGCGGTCGCGCAATCAAGAATTGGCGAAGGCGGATCGGCAGGCGGTCTTGCGCGGCAAGTGTGCGGAATGTCATGTTGAAAAGGGACGAGGCAAGCTGGGCCAGGAATTGTATGTGGCGTCCTGCGGCATTTGTCACGATGGCGAGCATCGCGCCAGCACGGTGCCAAATCTGCATGCGTTGAATCATTCAACTGATTACAATTATTGGAAGTCATGGATCACCACTGGTAAGGGGGGAACCATGATGCCGGGTTTCGCCAAGGAGCAGGGCGGCCCTTTGACCGAAGCGGAGATTGCGTCCGTGGCAAAATATTTGAGCGAGACGGTTTCGGCGAATCCGCAAGAGGTAAAGATTGCGCAGCCAGTTGCGAAATAGGCCGCACGTCAGTGTTGCATTCGCCATCAGCCCGACCGCATAAATGCGGAACTCCAAACTACGCGCTCAAGGAATCACGACACGATAATAGTTCAACTCGTAACTCGGAAACGAGCTGTCGGTGTAATTGATCGTGCCGGTGGAATTGGTAAGTGTGATGACTTCGAACCAGGTGGTGAAATCCTGGGAACTTTCAATGCGGAAAGTCGCGCCGGTGCGACCGCCAAGTTGCAATTGTGTCTGACCCCCGGTCCGAACGATGGAACCAAACCCGGCTCCCTTGCTCAAGCCCGGCGTGCCGATGTTATAGATCGACTGGATCTCGGAGAGGGTCAGCGCGCGATTGAAAACCATGAGTTCATCGATGATGCCATTGAAGTTAGTTCCGCCATTTGAATTTGCGCCGATTCGGAAGGGCAGGGTGTTGGCGGGAATGTTTCCTGTCGCAGCAAGGGTGCCGTCGAGATTACCATTCACATAAACCTTCATCGCGGAACCATCGTAGGTGGCGGAGACGAGTGAGAAGGAGTTGAGGGGCAGGGCGGAGGCGCCCACCACAGTTTTGTTGGTGATGCCGAGGCGTAATTTGCCGCTGAGGGCGTCCACGAAATAGCCATCGTTGGCCCCGGCGGTATGTTTATCGATGATGCGGTTGGAGGCGCCGAGCACGGCGGGTTTGATCCAGGCAACGACAGTCATTTGCGTGGAGAAACTCAAGCTCGCCGAGTGCGGCACCTGGATATAAGCGGGGCCACTCAAGTTGAAACCTTGCCCGACCTTGCCGACGACATACGTGGCTCCGCCTTGCAGTGTGCCGTCGTTCGTGCCCTGAATGTCGAGAGGATTGCCATCGCCCGTCCACCAACTAACCATGTTCGTCGGGCCGGGAATGCTGCCGGGAACGTTACCGGGCGTCGCGATGGTGAGCATCGCCATGTCGCTGGTAACCGTGCCGTAATTATTTGTGATCACCACGGTATAATCATTCGCATGAGTTTTTTGCACCGACGCGATGCTATACGAACTCGTTGTCGCGCCGGGCAGGTTGGTGCCCATATGCCTCCATTGATAATTCAGCGTGGGCGTGCCTGTGGCCGTAACGCTGAACGTCACCGGACTTGTGACCGACACCGACTGGCTTTGCGGCTGCGTCGTGATTGCTGGTGGGAATAGCACGGTGAGCGTCGCCACCTGGCTGGTCGCTGAACCGAGCGAATTGGTAATAACCACCGTGTAGTTGCCGACATCCGCCGCCTGCGCATTCGTTATGTCCAACGTCGAACTCGTCGCACCGGCAACATTCGTTCCGTTCAAGCGCCATTGATAATCGAATGGAGCCGTGCCGCCGACGCTGACCGTGAAGGTCGCGTTCGTTCCGGCAAGGACCGTCTGGTTTTGCGGCTGCGAGATAATGCCCGGCGGCCCGTTCACCGTCAACGCGGCCACCGAACTCGTCACCGCTCCAACCGTATTCGTGACGATTACCAGATACGAGCCTGCCTGACTTGTTACAACATTGTTCAAGGTCAACGTGCTCGTCGTGGCCGAGGCGAGATTGGTGCCATTGAATTGCCATTGATATTTCAATGTCGCACTGCCGCTCGCGACCACCACAAACGAAACGCTGCCTCCGGCGGTCACTGTCTTGTTCGTCGGCTGCGTCGTGATCGCGGGCGGGAGCTGGATCGTCAACACCGCCACCGCGCTCGTCACGGAACCGAGCGAGTTCGTCACCATCACCGTGTAATTCCCTGCATTCGTGTTCTGCACATTATTCAGCGTCAACGTGGTATCCGTCGCATTCGTAATCACGTTCCCGGCGAAGCGCCATTGATAACTCAGCGGCAAGCCCCCCTTGGCTCCGACAGTGAACATCGCATTGCCGCCCAGTGCCACCGTCTGATTCGCCGGTTGAGTCGTAATCGCCGGGGCTGTGCGGACCGTGAGCGTCGCGTTCGAACTCAGCACGCTGCTAAAAAGGTTCGTCACCAACACCGAATAATTTCCCGCATTGGCCGCTTGCGCGCTATTGATCGCATAAGCCGGCGACGTCGCCCCGGCAATGTTCGCGCCATTAAATTTCCACTGATATTTCAGCGGCTGCGTGCCCGAAGCGAACACGCCAAAAATCACTTGGTTGTTGATATTCACCGTCTGCGATTCCGGTTGCGTGGTGATGGTCGCGCCCGTTGGCGGGGCATCGGACAAGTCCGGCACGCCGTTGCCATCGAGGTCATGCGTATCCGTTATTTCAAAGACCCACTTCGAATAATCCGTCCACGCCGTTCCCAGCAGAAAATCAAAAAACGTCGCGCTCCCCGCATACTTCGTCAGCGTGCGATTCAACGTCGTCCCCGCCAGCACCGTATAAACATGGCTGTCATTGCCCACCATACTGAACTGCGGCAAGGTGATCTGGTCCGACGTGTTGATCGTAAATGGCGTCGAACCGCTCATGGTCAACCCGCCCCCCGTGTTCAGGCTGAAGCGTATCGAATTCGTGTTCCCGCGAATGTAGGTGATGGTGCCGTTCAAGGGTGTTACCGACCAGGTGCCCGTCACGTTCGCGCCGTTATAAACGATCGAATACGTTCCGCTCGCTTGACCGGCCGTGCGATTGAAGGCTGCCGTCAACGGCACACTTGCCACTGTTGGATAGTCCTGGAACACCGTGCCTGTCCCACTCACGCTCGCCGCCATGTTGAGCTGCGTGATGTCCGGCATGCCATTGCTATCTGAATCCGTCGTCGGCAACGTCATCACCATGCTCCCGTACGAGGCCGGCGCGCCGTTGATGTAATTGACGTAATCCATCTCATAAACACCCGGTTGACCCACGCGCGGC
>JAQGPC010000043.1 GCA_028293285.1 Pedosphaera sp. | reverse complement strand
CCGACCAAAGGCTGTGAGGCCGGCCAAGCGCATTTTTCGCCACTCTCCTCTTTCCTAAAAAGGAAAACATTGCGGAACAGGGTAATATTTTTGCCTGTCGAAGCAATGTTGAAGTCACCCTTACGATAAGGACTGTTGAACCCCAACTAGGAAACTTGGGGATTTTCAGCTACTTTTTCAAAAAAATTCCAATGCAGCCAATACAGCCAATGGAGCATTTGGTGGAAGCGGGAGGGAGTGTTACAAAGGTTAAATGGTTATTGATAATGACGAAGGTCGAATTGCGAATGACGAACCGGAATGTTCGGGTTGGCTGGCCACCTTGAAGCGGCATGAATGCCGCGCTCCATATTGAGCAAATGCGACCAAGTACGAGCTGGTACGAGTAGATGTGAGTTGAAACTACCACGAATAAACGGATGGGAATGATGAACAACGAAGGCGCAAAGACGCGAAGACTACTGGCCACGAAAAGGCACAAGGGGCGCAAAAGGAGGAAAGCCGGAAGAGATTTGGATTAAGATAATGAGTAAGATTAAGAGACTGAAAGTCCAGGCGATTACGATCTGTTGCGACCTGATACGAGTAAATGCGAGCTATTGCGAGTTGCTGCAACTAAACAAAATGGCTAATAGAGCGCTACTGTGCCAAAAACGCTGGGAAACACGCCTCGATACCATACTTGACGCCCGTTGGCGGGTTGGCTTACCCTTCCCGGCTCGCTGGATTGCGAAAACCCATTATATTAGGGATGCAGGTTTCTGAGCGATTAACGGAAAGGTTTGTTGTGAACGTAACAGTTGAAAATTTGGCCCCTTGCAAAAAATTGATGAGGGTGGAACTGCCTCCACAAGAAGTGGATGCAGCGTTTGAAACGATGCTGAAGAATTTCCAGCGCGACGCGGCTTTACCAGGCTTCCGGCCGGGCAAAGCTCCGCGCGATATGGTTGCCAGACGCTACGAGCGGGACATCCAGGAAGAGGTCAAAAAGAAGCTCATCCCCGATGCGTATCGCAAGGCCATCAGCGAACAAAAGATTGATGTGCTGGGTTATCCCGACATCGAGGAGATTCAATTCGGCAAAGGCCAGGCATTGCAATTCGCAGCGACGATCGAAACCGCGCCGGAATTTGAATTGCCGGAGTACAAGGGGCTGACGGCCAAGCGCGAAACCACGCAGGTGACGGATGAAGATGTGGACCGCGCCCTGAATATGTTGCGCGAACGCCAGACGGATTTTAAGGCGGTGGAACGCGCAGCACAGACGGGCGATGTGGCGGTGGTTAATTATACCGGTACCAGCGATGGGAAGCCATTGACGGAAATTGCGCCAACGGCCAAGGGGTTGACGGAACAGAAAAATTTCTGGATCAACATCGATAAGAATTCGTTCATCCCCGGTTTTGCTGATCAGCTTATCGGCGCGAAGGCGGGCGACAAGCGGACGGTGAATATTGATTTCCCGACTGATTTTGTGACGCCGCAACTTGCCAATCTTAAGGGCGTTTATGAAGTGGAAGTCGTCGAAGTGAAGGAAAAAGTTTTGCCGCCGCTTGATGATGCATTTGCCAAAACCTACGGCGCGGAAGACTTGGAGAAATTGAAGCAGGGTGTGCGCGTCGATCTCGAGAACGAATTGAATTTCAAGAAGACCCGCGACGTGCGGAACCAGTTGATGCAGGAATTGCTCAGCAAGGTTACGTTTGATTTGCCGGAGTCTTCCGTTACGCAGGAGACGCGCAATGTGGTTTACAACATCGTCCAGGAAAACCAGCAGCGCGGTGTGCCCAAGGAATTGATCGAGCAGCAAAAAGATCAAATTTATTCCTCGGCCAATGACAGCGCCAAGACACGCGTGAAGGCGGCGTTTGTGATGCAAAAGATTGCGGAGAAGGAAGGCATCAAGGTCTCGCAGGAAGAAGTCGCGCAGCGCATCCAGCAGATGGCGGCCACGTATCAAGTACCGCCTGATAAGTTCGTGAAGGACTTGCAGCAGCGCAATGGCATCGTGGAAATTTACGATCAACTCGCAAATGAGAAGGTCGTCACGTTCCTGGAACAAAACGCCAAGATTGAAGACGTGGCCCCTGCTGCGGTCGAAGCGCCAAAGCCGGCGTAATTGGAAATTATTTATTCAAGAGGCGGACAGAAATGTTCGCCTCTTTTTTATTGGGAGCGGCCGAATTTCTTTTCCAACTCGCGGTAGTTCATTTCGATCAGCGTTGGCCGGCCATGCGGACAGGTATAGGGCATGGCGCAGTGGCGCAAATCGTTGATCAAATTTTCCAATTCGGGACCGGCAAGCAGATCGTTCGCCTTCACCGCGTGGCGGCAAACGGTCTTGGCAATGGTATGTTCACCGAGACGCAGGCTGTTCACTTCCTGCCCGGTCGCTTTCAATTCATCCACCAACTCCAAGACGAACCGGCGTGGATCGGAAGCCTTCACGAATGGCGGCAAGGCATCGAGCAAAAAGGTTCGTTCGCCAAATTCACTTAAGCCCACACCCATGCGCGTTAGCATCGGTAATTGTTCGCGCAGAAAATGAGCGTCGCGCACGGACAATTCCACGGTTTCCGGCAGGAGTAATTTCTGCGAGTGCGCGCTTCCGTTTTGTTCCAGGCGATTCAACATCTGCTCAAAGAGAATTCGCTCGTGCGCGGCATGTTGATCGAGCAAGACCAAACCGCGATCCGATTCCAGCACCACGTATAATTTTCCAATCACGCCCACTAATCGTAACGGCACGCTCAATAGCGGCACCGGGCCGGAAGATGCAGGTTGAATCGAAGTTGGCGCGGTTGTTGAGCTCGATATTGGCGGCGTTGTAATAGACGGAGCCGTGCGGTTGAGTTCAACCGGCTTTCTCGCTGGCCAAAGGGGTGGTGCGTCGCTCGGCGGAACCGCGCGTTGCGACGGCGCTGAGGTGGTCACTCGTGGTAAATCTTCTGTGACGGGAATGGACGGCAGTTTGATTGCAGGCGCAGTTGAATTTAGCGGCAAACCTACCTTGGACTCTGATGATTCTACATCGGGCGCAGTAACCGCCGCCGTTGGCATCGGACTGGATGTGGTATGAAACTTGAGCAGCACTTGCCGAACCGCTTGCGTGACCAACCGGCGAACTTGGGCTTCCTGATGGAATTTTACTTCACGTTTGGAAGGATGAATATTCACGTCCACCGCAGCCGGATTGATTTCCAAAAACAAACAGCAAACCGGGAATCGCCCTTTCATCAGCGCCGTGTGATACCCCTCCATCAAAGCAAAGTTCAGCCCACGGTTTTCCACGGGGCGCCGGTTTACAAACAAATGCTGGTCTTCGCGAGTTGAACGGGAAACGCCCGGGGCACCGATGAATCCCCAAACGCGAAAAATGGACGATGGAGCTTCGCGCATCATGGGAGCCGCCAAATCATTTTCATTTACCTCGACCGGTTCAATCAGTTCCACGGAAAAATCAACCGGCAACAGTTTCTGCTCGCTGCCTTGAATCGCCCGCATTCGCTCCTTCAATGCCATCAACTTGGAAGTGGCATCGTTGTCGGAATTTATCGCGGGCAATTGCCAGATTAGCCGACCATCTTTGGACAATGTAAATGCGACTTCCGGATAAGCCAGCGCCGCCAAGGTAAGATAATGCTGAATGTGGGCTGATTCAGTCTCTTCGCTTCGCAAAAACTTACGACGCGCAGGCAGGTTGAAAAATATTTGGCGCACTTCCACGGATGTTCCGGTTGCGCTGCCTGCCGCCTTTACTTCCAGAATTTTCCCGCCGTTAATAATAATCTGCGTACCTTCAGGCGAGCCGCCTTCACGCTCCCGCGTCGTAAGCGTGAACCGGCTCACACTGGCAATACTTGGCAGCGCTTCACCGCGAAATCCCATGGTGGCAATTGCGCTCAGGTCCTCTGCGCGTTGGATTTTGCTCGTGGCATGGCGTTCCAGGCAGAGCAACGCATCATCCCGGCTCATGCCCGCACCATCGTCCGTTACCCGCACCAGACTGCGTCCACCCGCCTGGATTTCCACCGTAATGCGTCGTGCGCCGGCATCCAGGGAGTTCTCCACCAACTCTTTTACCACACTCGCCGGACGTTCCACGACCTCGCCCGCAGCGATTTGATTCGCCACTTGCTCTGGTAGTAATCGAACGCGGTTCATGCTAAGTCTCGAAAAATTCTTGGGCTTAACCCAACAGCTTGCTATCAGGCGTTTTCATGGATTGGCAACGCGAAAGAAAATACCGCGCCCCTGCCAAGTTCCGTGCGCGCGAAAATTCGCCCATGATGGTCTTCTACAATTTTTTTGCAGATGGAAAGTCCGAGACCTGTTCCGTGCGCCTTGCCAAAGGTCGCAAACGCGTCAAACAAGTGATCCGCAATCTCCGGCGCAATCCCCGGGCCGGAGTCCTCAATCTCCGTCACAACTTCCGTTCCGGTCGTGATAAAACGTATTGCGATCTTCCCGCCTGATGGCATCGCATCGGTGGCGTTGTGCATCAAATTATAAAATACCCGTCGCAGCCGTTTCGGATTCAATAGCAATTTTACCGGAGGGGGCGGCATTTCTAACTCCACCTTTACTGATTTCAAATCCATCTCTGACCGGATCTCATCGATCAATTGCCCAATGAACATATCGTAACCTGTCGGAGCCAACACGAACGTTACCTGCGATCCCTGCGTGAATTCCAGAATCTCATTCACTAATTCACTGATGCGCTCCACTTGCTTGCCGATTCGCATCTTTGTCGTCTGTCGTAATTCCGGCGTGCTTTTTTCCATCCCGGCCATTTGGGCCGTGATGCTGATGATATTCAGCGGATTCTTTAAATCATGCACAATCGACCGCGCAAACCTTCCCACCAACGCCAACCGTTCCCGCTGCAGCACCTCACTGATATACTGGCGGTTGAATTCCCGGAGCCGATTGCTGATCTCCCGGAGCAATGCCATGGAAAGTTGCGGCGAACTCTCTACCAATTTTAACATGACTTCGCGGGGAATAAAATAAGCTGTCGTTTCCTGTGCCGCCGTCGCGCTGGCCGAGCGGGGCTTGTTCTCCAGCACAGCCATCTCGCCAAAAATTTCTCCCGGCCCCACCTTGGAGAAGGTATGCCGCGCTCCCTGCGGCACCAAAACGGAAATCTGAACCAAGCCGTTTTGCACCACGTAAACGCCATCCCCTGTATCGCCTTCCGTGAAAATTTCCTTGTTTGGCGGGAACGTGCGCACCTGCACCGCTTGCTGCAATACCTGCAATTCGCCAGGATTGAGCTGGCTGAAAAGAGGGCAGGACTCAAGCGTCATCATGCGTAAAGTTTAGGCCAAAAACCCCCTCCGTAAAGCAAACAGATACCTGCGGCTCCAACGAGGCCTGAGACGGCGCTTGACGGGGGCGTCCCGGAAAATTACTTTAACGTTCGGCTGGTGGCCATAGCTCAATGGTAGAGTCCAAGCTTGTGGAGCTTGTTGTTGCGGGTTCGAATCCCGTTGGCCACCCCATTTTTTGTACCTACAGGTTGCTCATCCTCTTAATCAGACCGGAAAATTGTGATCCGAATGATGCCGCCAGCCTTTTTGGTTCTGGGGGTCACAGTTGCAGTTATGGGCAACTTATTTAGTAATGAACCTTTTGAGATTCCCTGCCCGTGATGCAAAAAGGAAATTACGAAGCCGATTAATTGGTTTGAGAAGGATATTGTAAGTTGTCTCTTCTGCAAGGCGATGATTCATACTGGAAAGTTCCGCTCTAAACTCGAAGCGGCAGAAAAAGCTTCTGCGCAATTTCGGAAGTATATAAGGACGATCTCTAACAGCTCCCATACGCATCTATAAATGGCGTCAATTTGTCCATGTGGCGTTCAAGGTATTTCTGGTAATTCCGCCAACGCCCTACGGCGCCTTTATAAATTGGCTTGGTTACATCAGCATACGTCGGTGAACGCACCGTTTTCGTCCGCGCATGCTCATTGAACTTCATTACATCCGGATCCCATGGCATCCCCAAAAAGCCCAGAACCCTTCGCGCCACAGGTTCCAAAACATCCACCATGTCTTCATAGCGAACTTCGATATTCTGGTTCTGCATCCTCGGCGCCATTGCACGCCAGGAATTCATGGTTACGGCGTAATCCTTCACCGTTTCCTCAAGCGTCAGATAGGCCGAGCTGATGGGATTGACAGGCAAGGGCTGCATAAAACAACTCAGGCAAACATCGCGCGGGTCACGCAAAGCCACCATAAACTTTATCTCCGGGAAAAGACGAATGATGAACGGAATAAGAATAGTGAGGGAAGGATTCTTATCAATCAGCAACCTTCCATTAATTGCCTTACCCATGAATGACTCGGTGAAACGAAAGTAATTTTCCCGTAATTCTTTCAAGCGGCTAATCGGCGTTGATTCCAAAACCGAAACCATTGAAGCGTCGGCCACAAGACTGTTGTGAAACCGCATATACGCTTCTTCCTGAAGCACCGGCGTTTCTTCCGCAGAAATGATTCCGGGATGCGAATCCAGCACTTGTTCCAGCAGTGTGGTCCCCGACCGCGGGTGACCACAAAGCAGCGCCAAGGGCCGTGGCGGCTGTAGTTCTTTGCCTGCTTGAAACCAACGTTGCAGCACCTTTTCCGAAACAGTTCGTTCCAATTCTTTCACCCGAAATTGCATCTCTTGCAACGCTGCCGTGGCCGCACCGGCATTTGGGCGCAACAAAGCCTTGGCTTCCAAAAAAACAGTCATGGCCTCATTGTAACGCGACTGACGATCCAGCACGGCTCCGAGTTCATACCACGTTTGAGCGCGCAACCAAACATCACCATTCGGTTTGGTGAGGATTGAACGTAGCAATGTTTCGGCAGCCTCCAACTGTCCAACCTGGCGATTCATTCGCGCGCGCGCAAGCAAGGCCAATTCGCAAGCCGGGTTTAACTGAACTGCGCGTTCAATGAGTTCTGCTGCGGTTTTGAGCTGATGTTGTCGTTCGTAAAGTTCTGCCAAATTGACCAGAACCTCCGCTGGGGCGTCACGTTGTTCCGAGGCGCGTTGAAAATAACTTTTTGCCATTTCATGCTGGCCAAAGTGCTGGCAATGTTGCCCGGAGATGATGAGAGTTTCCGTTCTTCGCGCTGACACGCGAATGGCCCTTTCAAACCAGCTCTCCGCAGCGGAATAGTTGTAACACATGCCGTTAACCAGTCCCAAATCCAACAGAACTTTGGTATTGGCCGGATCCCGTCGACTGCCGCCCTCCAGAATTTGAATCGTCTTTTGATAGTCCTGCCGTCGCGAAGCTTCCTTCGCGTCTTCAAACATTCGAGCCAGCGCGCCTTTGGAAAGTAATGGACGAAGTTTCATTGTTGCGACAGGGGGATGAACATTAGGTCGCATTAGCTACTGGCGTGCCTACAGTTGAGAAAAGCGGATTAGGTTGTTAAACAAAGACTTACAGGTTCGTTAAGCCATTTAATCAGGTTGGAAGGTGAGAGTTTATTTCTCACGATGGCAAGTAAGTTCTCCCAAGCATGAAGGAATGCTTGCGAAAAGTCGTCAGGTCTTGGGATTATCAGAAATTAGCATAATACTCGGAATTTTATCGCATGACTAAAAAGCAATTGATGGCACTAGCAGCATTCCTGACGATTTGGTTGGCTGCTTCTGGAATTTCGTTCGCCGTTGAGGATCTCGAAAAGGTAGGAAGATTTGACGCAAACAAAGCGCTCACTCCAGTAAATCGACTTCTCACCCCAGCCGGTCTTCAGCTGGAACTTCCCGATATGCGACCACAAGTCACCGCACTTAGTCCGGACGGACAATTATTGGTCACTTCAGGTACCACCCATGAATTAGTGGTGATTGATCCTACGAAGGGCACCATCCTTCAACGTGTTCACCTGCCAGCCAGTTCCAGTTCCGGAGAACCAGATGTGGTTTCTACTGAAATACTTCATCCCGACACTGCGGCCAAGGCAAGCTACACCGGCCTGATCTTTTCCCCGGATGGTTCGCGCCTCTTTCTTTCAGATGTTAATGGCACAGTCAAAGTCTTCGCCATTGGCAAGGATCATAAAGTTACCGGCCAGCGTTCCATTCCATTGCCGGATGCCAATGCTCCGCGACGCAAAAAGGATATTCCTGCCGGTCTTGCCATTTCCAAAGATGGACGAAAAATTTATGTTGCGCTCAATCTTTCAAATCGTCTGTTGGAAGTGGACGTTCAATCTGGGAAAACTCTACGGCTCTTTGATGTCGGCGTGGCCCCTTACGATGTGGTTCTAGTTGGAACCAAAGCTTACGTGAGCAACTGGGGCGGACGGCGACCCGATGCCAAGAGCGTTACCGGGCCCGCTGGTCGCGGCACCACGGTGCGTGTCGATCCAGTCCGCTTCATTGCCAACGAAGGTTCTGTGTCCGTCATTGATCTTGCGCTTGGCAAGCCCGGCAATGAGATCATGGTTGGACTCCATTCTTCCGCAATGGCGCTTAGTCCGAATGGACGTTACCTCTGTGTCGCCAACGCGGGGAGCGATACTGTCTGCGTCATTGATTCGCACAAAGAGTGCGTTCTTGAAACCATCTCACTCCGCTGGCATGCCAACGATCTTTTTGGCGCCAGCCCCAATGCCCTGGCTTTTAACACTCGAGGCGATATGCTTTATATTTGCAACGGAAGTCAAAATGCCGTTGCGGTAGTTTCATTCCAGCCTGACAAATCCAAGCTCCTCGGTTTGATCCCCACGGGTTGGTTCCCGGGAGCCATTATTCATGACGCTAAACGTTCCACGCTATATGTCGCCAATATCAAAGGCACACTTCCTAAAGATCAGGCCAAATATAACAGCCATGACCGCGTAGGCACACTCTCGCTTATTCCAGTGCCGGACAAAAAGGAACTTGCCCGGCAGACAGAAATTGTTTTGCACAATTATCGCGACTCCGTAATGCAGGAAGCTAAAAAACCTGCGCGCCCCAATCGTCCGCCTCAACCTGTCCCCGAGCGTGTGGGCGAACCGTCTCCTCTGAAACATGTCGTCTATATCATCAAGGAAAACCGCACGTATGATCAGGTGCTGGGTGATGTTAAGGAAGGCAATGGAAATGCGGACTTGTGCGTTTTCGGCGCGAAGATCACTCCCAACCAACACAAGCTCGTTCGTGAATTTGTCCTTTTGGATAATACTTACTGCTCCGGCATCCTTAGCGCTGACGGCCACCAATGGACCGATACTGCCTTCGCCACTGATTATATGGAGAAGTCTTTTGCAGGTTTTCCCCGCAGCTACACCCATGGAATGACCGAGGATGGCGTCGATGCTTTAGTTTATTCACCTGCAGGTTTTATTTGGGATCATGTGCTGGCACATGGAAAGACATTTCGTGATTATGGCGAATACACTCTTGGCCATGCCGAATGGAAAAATCCCAAAGGCCGTGGACGCCCAAGATTTCGCGATTTTTACGACGATTTCGTCAATCAAAAGGGGGAGATCGAGATTGGCTGTACGCCCGGAGTCGAATCACTTCGCCCCCATATGATGACGAACACCATTGGCTGGAATCTCTCCATCCCCGACACTTTTCGCGCTGCGCAATTCATCAAGGAGCTCCGTCAGTTTGAGAAGGAGGGCACCATGCCCGACCTCAGTATCATTTGTTTGCCGAACGATCATACCACCGGCACTCGCCCCGGCACCGCAACCCCTGCGGCAATGGTGGCAGCCAATGACCTCGCCTTTGGTCAAATTGTCGAGGCCATTAGTCACAGCAAGTTTTGGAAGGACACCTGTATTTTCGCCGTTGAAGATGATCCACAAGCCGGTTGGGATCATGTCAGTGGTTACCGCACCACGGCTTACGTGATCAGTCCGTACACCAAACGGAATGCAGTTATCAGCATCAACTACAATCAAACCAGTCTCATGCGCACCATGGAGTTGATTCTTGGCTTGCCTCCCATGAACCAGATGGATGCCTCCGCCACGCCCATGTTCACCTGCTTTCAAAATGAGCCTGATTTTACCTCTTACGATGTCACGCCCAACCTTGTTCCGCTCGACCAGATGAATCCCGAACCTCACGCCATCAAGGATTCATTACAATATCGTTATGCCATCGCTTCTGCTCGACTGCCTTTGGCGGAACCGGATCGTTGTCCGGAAGATTTGCTTAACCGCATTATCTGGCACGCTCAAAAAGGTTCGCAAGCTGCCTACCCAGCCTGGGCTATAACCGTAAAGGATGCCGATGATGATTAGAGAGGATTTAAGCATTATCAATCCTGCTTGTCTCCGGCTCCAGCTTGGTTAATTATGACTTCATGATTCCTATACAAGCTTATCCGGAAACAAATTCAAATTTCCGTTCATCGCGGCGCTGCATCTCGCTGCTGTTGGGCCTCACTATTATTCTTGGCTTTGGTTTTCAAATCGACGCGGAAGATCTGGTTGCGTTGAAACCAAAACTTCCGGCCGCAATGTTCGTCGGCACTCCGAAAGATGCTCCGGCGGGCACCAGTGTCGGTCCCGCGTCGGACAAGGGCAAACCGCCGCTGATGATTCCCAAGGATGTGAAGAACATCGCTCCCGGCAAGAAGATCACCACCAATGATACGAACAGCTCACCGAGCGTTCTCGTCAAGCTTACGGATGGCGACAAGGAAGCCAATGACAACGCCGTTGTCCTGTTGCGCAAAGGAACACGCTGGGTTCAATTTGACCTTGGCAGCACACACGAAGTTTTTGCGCTCGTTATCTGGCACGCGCATGACACTCCGAAAGTGTATCATGATGTTGTCGTCCAAACCGCCGACGATGCTGAATTTACAAAAAATGTTCACACCCTGTTCAATAACGATCAGGACAACAGTTCCGGTCTGGGCGTAGGCACTGACCGTGAATATTTTGAAACGAACGAAGGCAAAACGATTGATGCCAAAGGCGGGAAAATCCGCTACATCCGTCTCTACTCGAAAGGCAACACCGACAGTTCGCTCAACGAATACACGGAAGTGGAAATTTACGGTCGGCCGCAAAAATGAGCCGGGCTCTTACGCTGGGTTTGTTGGTTGCCTTGGCAACCGCACTAGCGTTGCGCTGTCCGCAACTTGGCATTCGGCCTGCCCATAATGACGAGGCAGTCAACGCCATTAAATTTCAGGGTCTTTGGGAACATGGTTCGTATAAATACGATCCCAACGAACATCACGGCCCTTCGCTGCTCTATTTCACTGAAGCATGGGGAAAGCTGACTGGCGTCCCGAATTTTCAGCATTTTGACGATGCGCGGTTTCGGGTCGTGACCGTCATCTTCGGTCTTGGATTAATTCTTCTCCTGCCCCTCGTTGCAGATGGCTTGGGTCGCAATGCCACCATCTGCGCTGCCATTTTTACTGCCATCTCGCCCGCAATGGTTTTCTACAGTCGCTACTACATCCATGAGATGTTGCTGGTCTTCTTCACCTTTCTTGCGCTGGTTGCGGGTTGGCGCTACACACGCAGTCATAAAATTGGCTGGGCATTACTCGCAGGCGCGGCCATCGGGTTGATGCAGGCTACCAAGGAAACTTTTGTTCTTACCTTGGCCGCCATTTCCGCAGCTTTCGTTCTGAATCACATCTGGATGCGCCGCATTGAAGCCAGCGATGCTCCAACAAAATTCAAACTCAATTTCACCCATCTCCTCGCCGCCCTCGCTGTGTGGCTCGTGGTCGCCTTCATTCTCTTCTCCTCTTTCTTTACGAATGCCAGCGGGCCGCTGGATGCCGTGCGCACGTATCTGCCCTGGCTGCATCGTGCGGGCGGAGCTTCGCCTCATATTCATCCGTGGAATTTTTATCTGTCCCGCCTGGCTTGGTTCCATCCCGATAAAGGCCCGGTCTTCAGCGAAGCATTGATTCTCCTGCTCGCGATTATCGGCCTTGTTGTTGCTTTTACGCGTCGAGGCCTCGTAGGCGTCAATGCAAACCTCGTTCGTTTCCTCGCTTTCTACACGCTCATACTCACGGCTATTTATAGTCTGCTCTCCTATAAAACTCCGTGGTGCCTCTTGAGCTTTTGGCACGGGACAATTCTATTAGCTGCAGTCGGCGCCGCTGCCCTGCTGCAATGGGTTCGTCCGCGAACGATGAAGGTCGCCGTTGGCATTCTCCTCCTGACCGGCGCTGCTCAACTTGCCTTCCAAGCCTGGCAAGCTGGCATTGTCTATTCTGCCGACCGACGGAATCCTTACGTCTATGCTCAAACTTCGCCGGATATCTTAAACCTTGTCGCCAAACTGGATACACTCGCGCGGGCGCATCCACAAAAATACCAGATGCTCGTCAAGGTAATGTCACCCGAAAGTAATTACTGGCCCCTGCCCTGGTATTTGCGCCAGTTCAACAATGTTGGCTGGTGGCCTGAAGTGCCAACCGATCCATTCGCGCCGGTGATGATTGTCTCGACGCAATTTCAGGCAGGTTTCGATGAAAAGAAAACCCACCTCATGGTGGGCATGTTCGAATTACGTCCACAGACTTTCTTTGAATTGTATGTGGAACTTGATTTGTGGCGCGACTATCTGCGCGCCATCAAACCAAATCCCTCACAACCTTGAATCAGCTTATACCGACTTCCAAGGCTTGCGATACGGGCGCGTAAGCAACTTGCTTGCTTCGTTATCGCCCAGAATGCGTTCTTTCTTTACGTCCCACTTGATCTTGCGGCAGACCACCATTGAGATTAATGCCAGGTGGCCGGGAATCGCTGAATGATGCGCCGTCTGGACTGGGGTGATCGTTGGCTTGCGCGACTTCACACAATCAATGAAATTTTTAAAATGATTAGAAGACTCATAGAGCTTCACCTTCCGCATATCTTCGGGAAGCTGCTTAAAATCTCTCCAATCTTCGTTCGATGATTCAAACACTCCACGGTCCACTCTCACCCAGCCATTTGTGCCGATCCATTTCGTGCCCCCCCTGATTTCTGGATAGCCGCCCGCAATTGTCATCGTAATATCGTTGGGATATTTGAGCTCGATCTTATATTTGGTGCAGGTATTCCATACTGCATCCGCCGGCGGAAACTCTCCCTTCCCTTCAATCTCGGACGGCCCATTATTATCAAAATCCATGCCCCAATGGGCGATGTCCCCATGGTGCCCGATCCAATCAAGGAGCTGACCGCCGCCCGTGTTATAATTCCAGCGCCAGTTCATGTGAACGCGCGCCTTGATGTACTGCTCCATCTTCGAGGGGCCAATCCACATGTCGTAATCCAATTCCGATGGCGGCTCGGATGGCTGCATATCGCCAGCCGTCTTCGCAAAATCACTATGCCCGGCAGGCAGACCGACTTCCACGTGCGTGAGCTTGCCAATCATCCCATTGCGCACAATTTCAGCACCCTTGTGGAAATTCGGAGTCGAACGCTGCCAGGAACCGGTCTGCCAGATACGCTTGTTCTTCTCCACCGCTTTCACAATCGCCTGCTGCTCGGCGATGGTTCGTGCCAGTGGTTTCTCTCCGTAAATATCTTTCCCATGCTTGGCGGCTTCCACCGCAACCAGCGCATGCCAATGATCCGGCACGGCCAGCATCACGGCGTCAATATCCTTCCGCGCCATCAATTCGCGAAAATCATGGTAGGCCTTGCAATCCTTGTTTCCATAATGACCATTGATTTTGTCAACAGCTTGTCCGAGATGGTTCTTATCCAAATCGCAGGCTGCAACTATCTGGCAGTCAGGCAAACCGAGAAAGGAACCAGTGTTGCCAGGGCCTTGCATTCCCCAGCCCACCACTCCCATCGTGATTCGTTCCGAAGGCGCTGTTTTGCCACCGCGTCCCAGTGCGCTGGCTGGAATGATACTCGGCAAAACGACTGCGGCTCCGGCCGCCGCCAAAAAGCGACGACGACTGACTTTGGTATTAAATGCAGAATTTTTCATAATGGAGAGATGATAGGTAATCGGTCTTTCAATAAGCGGCAGCGAAGGTTCATGAACCGTTTAAAGATTGTTGCACGTTGCATTGGTGTTGTTGACAGAATTAGCACGCGTTCTTAATCCTGTAAACCCCATCTTTACGCAATCAAAGCCGCAAGCTGCGGAACCTGCTGCCCTATCGCACAGTTCTCTCGAGTCGCAAACCCTTGGGAATCAGAAAGCGGTCGAGAAAATCAAAAAGGAATTGCACGAGCAATGCCAGGACTGCCGCCGGAATCGCCCCTTCCAAAATCGTGGCATGGTCGTTCAAATTCAGTCCACTGATAATCGGTTCCCCCAATCCGCCAGCACCGATCAAAGCTGCCAGCGTGGCCGAACCCACGTTGATGATGGCGCTGGTCTTGATTCCCGCGAGAATGGCGCGCGATGCCATGGGCAGAAAAACCTTTCTGAGTTGCGCGCCCGGTTCAAGCCCAAGTGCCGCCGCGGACTCACGCAACGGCACCGGAATATCCTGAAGTCCGGTGGCTGTGTTCCGCACGATTGGCAACAAACTGTAAAGGAATAGCGCCACGATGGCCGTGATGGGATTGATTCCAAGAAATGGTATCGGTATCAGCAAAGCGAGCAACGCCAGGGCCGGAATAGTCTGAATCAAACCGGTGGAACTAATGATGATCTGGCTGACAATACCCGGCTTGCTGGCCCAGATGCCCAGCGGAACTCCCACCACAATGGCACACAACAACGAGACTCCCACCAGCAACAGATGGCGTCCCGTCCAGTGCGCTATTTTTCCTGCCATTTGTTTCGTTCTTCCCTGTGCGATTTTTTGGGCCTTCTCTCCGAAGTAAAGCGAAGCGGCGAGCGAGTAATCTTTGGTTCGTTCGGCTTCCGCGTTCAGTTTCATCATCAACTCCTCATTGATGGTCCCTTCCATTTTTTTCAAGGCCTTGATGACACGCGGATCGGCATCCAACCGATACAGGAATACCGCTTTGTATGCTGGAAAAAAGTTAAGATTATCTTCCAGCACCATCAGATTGTTTTCCGCAATCTTCGCATCCGTGGAATACGCCTCCTTCAAATCAATTGAGCCGTTGGCCAGTGCGGTGTAGCCGAGCATATGATCGATGCCCCGCACATCTTTCATTTCCAACTCGTATTTCCGGGCCAGCGGTTCCCAGCCATCCTTTCTTCTGAGGAACTCGTGATTCAGCCCCAAGCGCAGATCGGGATGCTTTCGCAAATCGCTGATCTTGCGGATGCCCAACGCTCCGGCCCGCTGGCGATTCATGACGAGCGCATAAGTATTGTTGAATCCCAACTCGTGCGTCATCCCGATTCCTTGCCGGGCCAATTCTGTCCGCAACTCCTCCACCGTGACTTCCTTTTTAACTTTTAAAATCTCTTCGCGAATGGTGCCGGTATAGTCGGGATAAGCCGTGATGGCCCCTTGTTTCAATGCTTCCCAAAGAATAATTGTCCCGCCCATTCCTTGCTTATGCCCACAAGTCACTCCGGCATTTTCTATCGCCCTTCTCGCAATTTCACCCAACACATACGACTCGGTGAATACCTTGGAACCAACCATCGCCTGCTCGGCCTTGGCCAGATCAGTTCCGGCCCAAATTAAAATGAGCAGCAATAATGTTCTCATGGAAAAGCCAGACTTCTCTGGGCATTTAAGAATTCCCGGACAAACGGTTCGGTTGGTCTTTCCCGCAAATCCGCCAGGCTGCCCTGCTGCACGATTCTCCCCTGCTTCATCAGGACGATGGTATCGCCAAAGTAGGCGGCTTCGCCCATGTCGTGCGTGACCAGCACGATCGTTTGTTTAAGCTGCTGGAAAATGCTCTTCAACTCGGTTTGCAACGCCGATCGCACCATGGGGTCGAGAGCGCCCAACGGCTCATCGAGCAGCAGCACGTCCGGCTTCAACATCAATCCGCGCATGAGACTCACCCGCTGCCGTTGCCCCCCCGAGAGTTCAACTGGGTAACGATTTAAACCTTCCAATGGAAACCGGGTGAGTTCGCAAAGTTCCTCCACCCGCCTTTGAATCTCGTCCGTGGGACGTCCGAGGTGCCGGGCCATGAGCACTACGTTGTCCCCGGCTGTCAGGTGTGGAAACAAACCACCATCTTGAATGACATATCCCATGCGACGCCGCAGCTCGATAACGTTGGCGGGCAGCACCGGCTTGCCTTCAAATTCAACCGTTCCACTGGTTGGCTGCAATAGTCCATTGATGAGCCGTAAAATGGTGGATTTCCCGCAACCGCTCGGCCCGATCAAAACTGTTGTCCTGCCTTTGGTGATATGAAGGTCAATGGACTGCAGCGCACAAACAGGACCAAACTGTTCGCTGACACTCCGCAGTGTAATCAGAGGTTGATTTGTCTCCGCCATCGTGCCGCCACGATGAACCTAGACCATCATTTCGTCAATGTAACACCAGCGCCAGTCTTCGCCTGGCTCGAACGATTGGATGATGGGATGCTTGGTTGCATGATAATGTTTCGTCGCATGCTTGTTCTTGGAATCATCACAACAACCAACATGCCCACAGATCAGGCACAGTCGAAGATGAACCCAATCGTCTCCCAGCTTCAGACATTCCTCACAACCCTCGGTTTTGGCCCGAACTGGTTTGATTTGTTTGAGATGCTCGCACTGTGCCATGGTTCGCTTCAGTTAACTGCGATTTAAACTTGAAAACATGCCTTGTATGATTGCGGCATCAACAACTGCACGCTAAACCAGCGATTTTCATCCACCCAACGCCGAGCCACATGGACTCCAGCGCGCGCGGCCCGTTCCCTGAATTCATCGAGTGTGTATTTATAAGAATGTTCGGTGAGAATGGATTCGCCCCGCTCGAAAGAAAATTCCTCATCTGCGATGGACACTACCTGCGGCTTGCGGCTGATTAAGTGCATTTCAATTCGTCCCATCTCTTCATTGTAAAATGCGTAATGCCGAAAACAGGAAATATCAAAGTCAGCTCCCAGTTCCCCATTTACCCGCGCCAGCAAATTGAGGTTGAATTCCGCAGTAACACCTCGAGCATCGTTATAAGCGGAATTCAACACTCCGGAATCTTTCTTCAAATCAATGCCCAACAAAAGCCCGCCTTCCCTACAACACAGTTTGGTCATACGTCGCAAAAAATGCTCCGCTTCTTCCGGCTCAAAGTTTCCGATGGTTGATCCAGGAAAAAAGATGACAGTTCTGGCGGAAGGGGCCAGAACATTCGGCATTGAGAAATCATTCGTATAATCCGCGCAAACCGGCACTACTTCCAATTCGGGATGCTCTTGCGCCAGCCTCGCGGAACACTCCAGGAGTTGCGTGCGCGCCACGTCAATGGGCACATAGCTCACTGGATGATCCAGATGGTCCAACAGCAATCGTGTTTTTGTGCTGGCACCACTCCCGAGTTCCACCAAGTTGGCATTGGCTCCGATCCACGCGGCTATTTCCCGGATATTGCGCTGTAAAATTTTCACCTCTGTCCGCGTCGGATAGTATTCCTCCACTTCGCAGATCGCTTCAAAGAGTCGCGCTCCCTCTTCATCATAAAGGTATTTGCAAGGCACACTTTTCTTCTGTCTGGTCAAGCCTGCCAACACATCGTTCCGAAACTGTTCCAGCGTTAACTCGGCTCTACACAGCCCCGCTTCTGCAATCATGCTTTCATTCATTTGACATCCTTGGCTAAACGGATGCCCATGAATTGCCAGCGGGCATCCGGTGGAAAAAAGTTTCGATAGGTTCTTCTGGCATGCGACTTCGCCGTGGCACACGAAGCTCCGCGCAACACATATTGGTTGCACATGAACTTTCCGTTGTATTCCCCCAGCGCTCCCGTCACCGGCTTATAACCGGGATATGGCGAATACGAGCTTTGCGTCCATTGCCACACATCTCCAAACATCTGTGATAAAGCTTCTGGCTGGGCTGCCTCCCGAGCAGGCACGGGATGAAAAAATTCACTTTCCGCAAAGTTACCCTCCATCGCAGCAGATTCGGAGGCCACCTCCCACTCCGCTTCGGTTGGCAGCCGTGCGCCAGCCCAGCGCGCATAAGCATCCGCCTCGAAGTAACTGACATGACATACCGGCTCATCCAGGTACACCTCGCGCATTCCCGCAAGAGTCATCATCATCCACTTGCCATCCTGCTGTTCCCAATAGAATGGCGCATTCCAGCCCTTTTCATTGATGGTGTTCCAGCCAAGTGAAAGCCAGAATTCTGGACGTGCATAACCATCGTCGTTCATGAATTCCATAAACTCACGATTGGTTACCAGCCGTGTGCCTAGCGAAAATGCCTTTAACAACACTTCGTGCCTTGGCCCTTCGTTATCAAAATGAAATCCTGTCCCATCGTATCCAATGGAATAAATGCCTCCCTCAAAATTCCGCCATTCCAACGCTATGGCCCCTTTGCCATCAAATGATTTCTGTTTGCGAAAGGCGGGTCGCAACGGATTCATCGAGAAGAGATGTTTGATATCCGTCAACATCAGTTCCTGGTGCTGCTGCTCATGATTCAGCCCAAGAATAATCAATGGAGTCAGCACCTTGAGCTTCTCGTCGTCCGCGCTCTCCAAAAGTTTCTCCATCATGCCATCCACATATTGCCGGTATTCCCAGGTTTCCTTCACCGTGGGACGGGAAATCAAGCCACGTTGCGGACGCGCATGCATTTTCCCTGCGGCGTTGTAGTAGGAATTAAAAAGAAAGGCATACTGCGGATGCAAAGATTCATACTCCGCAAGATGCACCTTCAGCACAAATGTTTCGAAGAACCAACTCGTGTGTGCCAGATGCCATTTCGTCGGGCTCATTTCCGGCATCGTTTGAATGACATAATCCTCTGGCACCAGGGTTTCACAAATTGTTCCTGAGAATCGCCGCACTGTCCGATATCGGTCGATCAATTCATCGCACGGTGAAGTAACGCGGTCTCCCTGGGTTCGTTGAATTCTGACAACACCCGTCCGGCCACCCAGTTCAGTGGTGGTATCTCTCATGGTTTCTTAATCCTCCTCTCGTTGCACCCTCTACCCTTTTGCATCTACCAATTTATATGCTGATTTTAAAAGTGCAACTTTCTGCTGTTTGACGAAATTTTTTTCAATGTTAGAGGTACTATGGTTACGGAGTTTCCGGCAATCCCGCTATAGGTGTGATTCGGCAAAACTGAATTCTACTCCTGTTGATTGTACCGGAAGCTATTGGAGGTAATAATGTTGACTGGGACTATTTCAGATAAAGACCTTGCGTGGCCTGCGCTTCCGCTTGCGGAATGGAAAGATACTTGCGCCACCCTCCACATGTGGACCCAAATTGTGGGGAAGGTGCGTCTCGCGCTCAGTCCACACGTCAATCATTGGTGGGAAGTCCCACTCTACGTCTCCGCTCGTGGGCTGACCACTTCGCCCATTCCTTACGGCAAGGAGGATTTCGAGATTGAGTTCGACTTCATTGACCACAAGTTGGATATCAAAACCAGTTGGGGCTCAACGAAAACCATGTCGCTCGCTCCGCGTTCGGTTGCAGACTTTTATCATGACACGATGGAGACTCTGCATTCGCTGGGAATTGATGTAAAAATCTGGCCGGTACCAGTCGAGGTTCCCCATCCAATTCGCTTCAACGAGGACCGTACCCACGCCGCGTACGATCCCGAATATGCTCACCGGTTTTGGCGAACACTTGTGACGGTGGACGCGATATTAAAAGAGTTTCGCTCAGGTTTTATTGGCAAGTGCAGCCCAGTGCATTTTTTTTGGGGAAGTTTTGATTTGGCGGTCTCGCGCTTTTCCGGTCGTCGCGCGCCGGAACGACCGGGTGCGGATCGGATTACGCGAGAGGCTTATTCGCATGAAGTCAGCAGCGCAGGCTTTTGGCCGGGAACCGAGAATGTCATTGACGCTGCGTTTTATTCTTACACCATTCCCGAGCCTCCCGGTTTTCGCGAAAGCCACGTCCGGCCTGAAAAAGCGTTCTACAGCGAACAGCTTCATGAATTCCTGCTGCCGTATGAAAATGTTCGGACTTCCGAATCGCCCAAGGCAACCCTGCTCGAGTTCCTTCAAAGCACCTATGAAGCCGGAGCCACGCTTGGCCGGTGGGACCGCGAAACTCTTGAACGTCCATCATGGGCGGCGGTATGACGACTGCCTATGACGCCATCATCATTGGCACCGGACAAGCGGGGCCGGGACTGGCAGAGCGTTTAGTTCAAGCGGGCATGAAGGTGGCCATCATCGAGCGGGGTTTATTCGGCGGCACTTGTGTCAATACCGGATGCACTCCCACAAAAGCCATGGTCGCCAGCGCTTACGTGGCCCATACGGCCCGCCATGCGGCAGATTATGGTGTCGAGATCGACGGCCAAATCGCGGTGGATATGAAGCGTGTCAAAGCTCGCAAGGATGCGATCTCCGGTAAATCTCGCACCGGTTTGGAAGCGTGGCTAAAAGGCTTGTCTAACTGCACTGTATATCAAGGCCATGCCCGATTCAAATTAGCCCATGAAATCAACGTAAACGGAACGTCACTTTCAGCAGAGCAAATTTTTATCAATGTCGGCACAAGAGCCCGGATTCCTCCGTTGCCCGGGATTGATCAGGTGAGTTATCTCACCAATTCATCGATGATGGATGTCGATTTCATCCCTCCTCACTTGCTGATTGTGGGCGGCGGTTATATCGGTTTGGAATTTGGACAAATGTATCGGCGTTTTGGGAGCGAGGTCACTATCATAGAGATGGGGCCACGCCTCATCGGGCGGGAAGACGAGGATATTTCCATCACCATCAAGGAAATTCTGGAACGAGAGGGCATCCATGTACGCTTGAATGCAAAGTGCATTGGCGTTGAAAAACAAGGTGGTCAGGTGGGTGCAAGCCTGGAATGCAAAGAAGGCCCGCCGGAAGTCACCGGGTCACATCTTCTGCTGGCGACTGGACGCAAGCCTAATACTGACGATCTGGGTCTCGAAAAGGCCGGGGTGGTGCAGGACAAACACGGATACATTATCGTAGACGAACAGTTGCGAACCAATGTCCCCGGCATCTGGGCTTTGGGAGATTGCAATGCCAAAGGTGCTTTTACGCACACCGCGTACAATGACTTTGAAATTGTGGCAGCAAATCTTCTCGACAATGGTTCACGAAAAGTAAGCGACCGCATTCAGGCTTACGCCATTTACATCGATCCACCACTCGGCAGATGCGGAATGACCGATGTTGAAGTTAGAAATTCGGGTCGGCCTGCGCTCGTCTCAAAACGGCCCATGACCCGCGTTGCTCGCGCCATTGAAAAGGGCGAGACCCAGGGCTTCATGAAAATAGTGGTGGACCGCGACACGAAACAAATCCTGGGCGCTGCCATTCTGGGAACAGGCGGTGACGAGGTTATTCATTGCATCCTGGACGTGATGTATGCGAAAGCCCCTTACACAGTCCTGCAAAGGGCGATGCATATCCATCCCACTGTCTCGGAATTGATTCCTACCATGCTGGAAGAACTCAAGCCCTTCTGATCGTTCTCCCAAGAGAAAAGCATCCCACGCCTCCCGACACTCTTTTGTAAAACCCCACATTGGTATATACTGGTGCAGAGACAATGCGTTATCTCGTTAAAGCACGTGTAAAGCCTGGGCGTGAACAAGCCCTTTTACATGCCATCAAGAACGGCAGCCTCGGTCGCGGTTCCATTGCCGGCGATGAGTATGAGTACGACATGCAGCAGGCCCGCATCGGTGGCGACGGAACTGCTCAATGGGTTGAAACCTGCTTCTGCGCAATGCCACTGGAAGAGGAACGTCCATATTGGGAGGAATATTTCGATTTGGTCAGCGTCAAGGACGCGCACGCCCGTAAGAACTGTCGCCATGAAAACGGCACCGAACCTTGGGCCTGTTCCAATTGTGATTGCACCAAACGCCTTGAGGATCGTCTCAAACAATGGGGCGAATCCTTCCTGAATACGTTGCAACAGCAGACTGCGAAAGATCCGAAGTGAGGCACTCATTCCCTTGCTCAGTTTTCTGGCACTTTGGAGATGAATTGCGTAATCTCCTCCCGTGAAATTGATTTCATGGAACGTCAACGGCTTGCGCGCGGTGCTGCGAAAGAACTTCCTCGATTACCTCAAAGAGGAAGATCCCGATATTCTTTGCCTTCAGGAAACCAAGTGTACGCCGGATGATGTGGAACAACTCTGGCCGGCGACTTACACAACCTACTGGAACTCAGCTCAGAAGAAAGGCTACTCCGGTACGGCCATTTTCACCAAGACCCGGCCATTTGCTGTAACCTATGGCATTGATTGTGCCGAGCATGACATGGAAGGGCGGGTTATAACTGCGGAGTATCCTGATTTCTTCGTGGTGAATGTTTATGTGCCCAACTCAAAACGCGACCTTGCCCGGCTCCCGTATCGTCAACGCTGGGATTGTGACTTCCTTAGCCACTTGAAAAAGCTCGAACAAAAAAAGCCGGTAATCTTCTGCGGCGATCTCAACGTGGCACATACGGAAATCGACCTTACCTATCCCAAGGCAAACGTAAAAAACCACGGGTTCACGCCTGAAGAACGCGCCGGCTTGGAGACTATTATTAAGGGAGGTTTTATCGATACTTTCCGTGAGTTTGAGAAAGGCGGCGGTCATTATACCTGGTGGAGTCCCATGTCTGGTGCGCGAGCCCGCAATGTCGGTTGGCGCATAGATTATTTTCTCATCTCCACTGCATTGCGTCCCCGATTAAAACAGGCTTTCATTCGCACCAATACTCTTGGCTCTGATCATTGTCCGGTTGGTATCGAGATTGGTTGACGAGCTTCAGGGTTAACTGAACCAGCAATGCTGCTGGCATATCTAAGCGTGTAAGCGTAGTGTCTGCTTGTGACGGTCAATGGTTTAAATTCAATCGCACAGACGATGAAACTGCTTTCCGTAAACGTTTCCATGCCGAAGGAGATTGTTGTCGGTGATAAAGTGGTGGTAACCGGAATTTTCAAAACTCCCATATCAGGACGAGTCCAAGTCGGCACCTTGGGTTTGCAAGGTGATGGCCAGGCAGACTTGGAGAATCATGGCGGGATTTACAAGGCGGTTTATACTTATCCGGCGGAACATTACGCTTATTGGGCGCACGAGTTGGGGCGAAACGATTTTTCATTCGGCCAATTTGGCGAGAATCTGACCGTGGAAGGTTGGATTGAGGATCAGGTGCATATCGGTGATGTGTTCCGCATTGGCAGCGTGTTGCTGGAAGTAACCCAACCTCGCGTGCCCTGTTACAAGCTGGCCGCAAAAATGAATCTCCCGACCTTCCCAAAGCTTTTCGCAAAGAGCGGGCGCGTCGGTTTTTATCAACGTGTATTGTCGAAAGGCGCACTGGCAGCCGGGGATGGAATCGAGCGCGTAAAGACTAATGAGCAGGGCGTGACTGTCCGCGAAATAATGGATGTCATGTATTTCCAACGAAATAATGTGGAACTCATGAAGCGCGCAATTGCCATTCCAGCGCTGACACCAAGTTGGCGTGATGAGTTTAAGGAGCGATTGGGTATGGCTTTGAACGCCCCGGAGGCATAACGTTCCGCTTTATGGCAGCGAAGAATGGCAAGTCTCCAAAAAATCAGTTGAACCCAGGCGCTGAGGCGGCGCGTCTCGATGAAGACACGCGACGGGAGAAAAATTGGAAACGCTGGGGCCCCTACCTCGCTGAACGGCAATGGTCCACCGTGCGCGAGGATTATTCTGAAGCCGGCACCTGCTGGGAATATTTTTCGCATGATCATTCCCGAAGCCGTGCCTATCGCTGGGGTGAGGATGGAATTTTGGGAATTACAGATCGCGAATGTCGTCTATGCTTTGCCTTGGCGATGTGGAACGGGCGCGATCCCATTTTGAAGGAACGCTTGTTTGGGTTGACGAATAAGGAGGGAAATCACGGCGAAGACGTCAAAGAGGAATACTTTTACCTCGATTCGACTCCAACCCATTCCTATCTGAAGGGGTTATATAAATACCCGCAGACCGAGTTTCCTTATGAACAATTAGTGAAAGAAAACCGGCAACGCGGCAAGGACGATCCGGAATATGAGTTGGTAGATACGGGCGTATTTAAGGAAAACCGCTACTTCGATGTTCTGGCCGAATATGCGAAGAATACGCCGAATGACATATTGATTCGCGTCACGGTGACTAATCGGGGTTCGGAACCGGCGACAATGCATCTCCTGCCGACGCTTTGGTTTCGCAATACCTGGGTTTGGGGCTGCACCCATGAAGGATGCTCGCTCAAGCCGCGCATCGGCTTGGAAAAGGATAATCTACTGCTGCTCCAACAAGAAACTCTTGGCCAATATTTTTTTGAGATTGGTCCAGATCCAACCGGGAAAACCCCGCCCCTGCTCTTCACCGATAATGAAACCAATTCCAATCGACTCTATGGCGGCGAAAATATCGGCCGTTATGTGAAAGATGCGTTTCACGAATATGTAGTTAATGGAAAGCAGGAAGCGGTGAATCCGAAGCAGTACGGAACCAAGGTATCGCCCCATTACACACTGGAATTAAAGCCCGGAGAATCGCAGACGATTCGCTTGCGTTTGTACGCGGCTGAAGAATTACCTGACAAAGGCGACCAGACCGCATTTGATGAAATCTTTGCGTTACGGATCCGTGAAGCCGATGAGTTTTACGAAAGTGTGACCAAAGTGAAGTTGCTGGAAGCTGAGCGTAATGTAATTCGTCAAGGCTATGCGGGCTTACTTTGGAGCAAGCAGTTTTATCATTACATCGTGGAGGATTGGTTGAATGGCGACCCGCACTTCCCGCCGCCACCCGAGGAACGCAAAAGCGGGCGCAATTCCAATTGGAGGCATCTATACAGTCGTGATGTGCTTTCGATGCCCGACAAGTGGGAGTATCCATGGTTCGCCGCATGGGACCTGGCCTTCCACATGATTCCTTTTGCGCGCATTGATCCCAAATTTGCCAAGGAACAAATCGGGCTTTTTCTCCGCGAATGGTACATGCATCCGAACGGACAAATTCCCGCGTACGAGTTTGCCTTCTCGGATGTAAATCCGCCGGTGCATGCTTGGGCTGCGTGGCGGGTATATAAAATTGCTGATTCCAAAAGCAATCGTGATCGCGGCTTTTTGGAAAGTGTTTTCCAAAAATTGCTGTTGAATTTCACTTGGTGGGTTAACCGCAAAGATCCGGACGGGAAGAACCTCTTTGCCGGCGGCTTTCTGGGACTCGACAACATCGGGGTATTTGATCGCTCCCAACCGCTCCCCGATGGTGGCAGTCTGCGCCAGGCTGACGGCACTGCCTGGATGGCGTTTTACTGTATCACCATGCTCGCCATCGCTCTGGAACTGGCCAAGGATGGTGACAAGGTTAACGTGGCCTATGAAGACATGGCGTCAAAATTCCTGGAACATTTTGTCCAGATTGCCGATGCCATGAATGCACTTGGAGGCACGGGCTTATGGGATGAGGCCGATGGTTTTTATTATGATCAGATCAAAATCAACGGCCAGATCATCCCTTTGCGGAGCCGGTCAATGGTTGGCATCCTGCCGCTGATCGCAGTGGAAGTTCTGGCAGAAGAACAAATCAAGGTATTGCCCGGCTTTTATAAACGTTTTCAATGGTTTCGCCAGCATCGCAAGGACTTGACCAACCATATCTCCCACTGCGAAAGCGCGGTGGCCAACTCTCATCATCATTTCCTGCTGGCGATTCCTTCACGGGAAAGACTCGCCCGCATGCTGCGTTACTTGCTGGATGAATCTGAGTTTCTTTCTCCTCACGGTATCCGTTCAGTTTCCAAGTTTCATCAAGCTCACCCTTATATTTTCGATGCCTGCGGCACCCAACAGGCGGTGGATTATGTGCCCGGCGAATCAACCACGGGACTCTTTGGCGGCAACTCCAATTGGCGCGGCCCCATCTGGTTCCCGGTCAATTATCTCGTGATTGAAGCACTCGAACGGTATCACCATTTCTACGGCGATAGTTTTAAGGTGGAGTATCCCACCGGCTCCGGAACCATGCTGAATCTCAAGCAGGTTGCCCGGGAACTTGCTGTGCGCCTGGCGAAGATTTTCATTCCGGACGAAAATGGCCGGCGTCCCTGCAATGGTGATGATTCCCGTTTCCAAAATGATCCTCATTGGAAAGACCTGGTGCTCTTCCATGAATATTTTCATGGCGAAACCGGCAAAGGGCTGGGCGCAAACCATCAAACGGGTTGGACCGCATTGGCCATCCGCAGCATGGAGGACCTCGCCCGGAAACGGGATTGATCGTTTACTGGTGGAATTTGGCTCGAATTACATTCCAGTCCTTCAGTGCATTTAAGTAATGAAAACGGACGACACAGAAAGTTCCTTGGGAAAAGACTCATTTCGGAATAAACATAGTGAATCCGTTCGGGACCACCTCAGCCTTTGGGATACTGTCAGTATTGTCATTGGCATTGTCATCGGAGCCGGCATTTACGAAACAGCGCCGTTGATTTTTAAAAGCGTTTCCAGCCCCGCAATGGCTCTTGGAGTTTGGGCACTGGGCGGTCTGTTGTCGCTCATTGGTGCGCTTTGTTATGCAGAGCTAGCCAGCACCTACCCTCGGTCTGGTGGAGATTATGTCTATTTAACTAAAGCGTATGGGCCGTGGGCGGGGTTTCTATTCGGATGGTCGCAACTGGCTGTCATCATGACCGGAGGCATCGGCATGATGGCTTACGTATTTGCCACCTATGCGATGAAGTTATCGGACTTTGGTCCAGCCTCTCAATGCGCATTCGCTGCTGCTGCCGTGGTCATTCTGACGCTCACCAATATTCTGGGTATGGCATTTGGGAAGAAAACACAGAATGCCCTTACTGCCCTGAAAGTAATTGGCTTGGGTGGCATTTTGTTCGCAGGATTTTTTTGGAGCAAACCAGGGATGATGGCATCATCAGCAACCCTGCCGCCGCAAAGTTCATTTGGCCTTGCCATGATTTTGGTTCTTTACACTTACGGCGGGTGGAATGATGCGGCATTTGTCGCGGCTGAAGTTTCTAATAAACGACGCAACATTCCGCGCGCATTGATTCTCGGCACTCTTTCCATTACTGCCATCTATTTATTGGTCAATGGGGCTTATCTCACCGGGTTAGGTTTTGAAGGAGCCAGACAATCACAGGCAATTGCCAGCGATGTTCTGCAACAACTATTCGGAAAATTTGGTGCCCGGGCTATTTCGGTATTGGTCATGATTTCCGCGCTAGGTGCGCTTAACGGACTAATTTTTACCGGTTCGCGTATTTACTCAACGGTCGGCGAAGATTTCCGACTGTTCGCCCGGTTGGCACGCTGGAATGCACAACGTGGCTCTCCCATCTGGTCGCTGCTAACACAAGCCGTCATCACGCTGGCAATGATTCTGCTCGTGGGAACGAAGACTGGTCACGTCATCATCGATAAGCTCTTAACTCAAATTGGTATCGGCGGAGCCTTGTGGGAAGGGCATGGCGGTTTTGATACACTCTTGCGTTGCACTGCCCCTGTTTTTTGGCTGTTTTTTCTTATGACTGGTACCGCTCTTTTCTTGCTCCGTTACAAAGACCGAAATATTGAGCGCCCCTTTACTGTTCCTCTGTATCCATTGCTACCCGTGATTTTCTGTGGAATGTGTCTCTATATGCTTTATTCGTCGGCAGTTTATGCGGGCAAACTCATCGTAATTGGAATTGCGCCCTTGTTGGTGGGATTATTGCTTTATGGGTGGACGTATCAAAGGAAAACAAACCGGTAGGTTGCGAAGCCTTGTAATTTTTTCAGCGTTTTGTCTCACCCTCTCCTGCCTTATGCGCGCCGGTCGTCATGTAGGCGATGAGATTGGCCATGTCCTGTTGCTTCAACGTTGCTTCAAACCCTTCGGGCATCAGGGAAAGTTTATTACTCGTCAGCCGCTTCAAATCTTTTCGCAAAATGGTTTCCACCGTTCCTCCTGGCATCCTCAGGGTGATGCTGTTTGGGCTTTCGGCTCCAATGACTCCGCTTAATTCACGGTCATCACGCGTGACAGCAGTATAGCTTGCGTAGGTCACCTCCACGGCGCGATTAGGGTCAAGGATCGATACCAGCAGTTCCGTCACTGGCTTATCACTGACTGCGCTTAGGTCCGGACCGACTGCATTCCCTTCGTCTTTCAATCGATGGCACAACGCACAGTTTGCACGAAACAGTCCGCTTCCCTTTTCGGCGTCGCCTTTCAGTTTCAACACTTCCTGGTATGCCTTGACCACCTTTTCCCGATCTGAGTTCGTGACCGTAAACAGTTTTTCGGCACGTCCGCGAATTGTCTGGTCCGAATGCGTCAGCAATTTCTGCCGATGTACCATGGCCATTTCACCAGCAGTAATATTTCCGTTCTCAATAGCCGTCAAAAGCGCCTGTGTCCATTCCGTGCGACTGAACAGCGCATTTATCACTTCCGCCCGCATGCCCGGGGCATATCCTTGCCAGCCGGCAATCAATACTTCTGCGGCACGCGCTCCCCTTGAATGTTCCAATGCGGTGAATGCGACTTTTTCAATCTCGGATGGCACTTGTGGTCCCAACAACTGACCCAGCGCCTCAAGGCTTTGCGTTTCATCTGCAACATTGCGACTCAAGAGACGAATGGCCATTTGCCTAATTGCGGGGTTGGCCTGCACATCCGCAGCTAAAGCAGGCATGTGATGAAAGGCTTCATCGAGATGCGTCATCGCTTGTTGAAGTTCATCTTTGGATTCCACCTTGAATTTGTTTAGCTCGACATTGCGCCGGTCCAAACCATCCAGAAACCCTGACATGATGGCAAGCTGCCATGAAGCATGCCCATTCGAGTTTGTTTTTGCAGCAGCATTAAGTGCCAGCGTCAGCGCGGGTTGATCTTCCGAGGTGGTCGCGAGAACGGTTAACTGCTCCATTAGTTCCCCGGAAGGTGTTTGTTGGGGCAAGCTGGCAAGAATAGCTTCCAACATCGCCGCTATGTGCTTCGGAGCCGAACTCATTACAGCCGATTGCAAGTCGGGCTTTTTTGCTTCTTTCATGGCGAGTCTACCAAGCGCACGCCCCGCCTCAGGTGCGTTCCATTCGCCCAAACTGAAGGCCAATTGGTAACGCACCCGTATTTCGGGATCATCAACCAATGACAACACCGCCTGTGCTAACTCGGATGATTTCGCCAGTAAGGGTTCGGTCAGCCGGATTGCATTAGCACGCACGGCGGGATGAGCATCTTTCAATGCTACAAGTAGAATCTCAGGCGTAATGGCTTCCAGTCCATCCAGGGTGCAAAGTGCCTGCAAGCGAGTCTTTGCCCGTGAGTTGCTCTTCAGCAACATAATGAGCGGTGCGACAGCAGAACGATCTTTCGATTCAACAAGTAATCTTTGCGCAGTGTCGCGCTGCCAGCCATTTTCACTGTCCAGTGCCGCCACCAAACCCGCTGAGTCCAACTTGTCGAGACGTGGAATCTTTCGGAGTTTTGCGCCGTTGGGATACACCCGGTAAATCCGCCCCATATCATCACCCGCGCGTAGGTCAGGTCTATGCTTCAATTCTTCCGGAAAATATTCCGGATGCTCAATGACGAGCCGATACATGTCTGCGATATACAAAGCACCATCAGGGCCGGTCTTGGCCATCGTGGGACGGAACCAATTATCCGTCGAAGCCAGGAATTCCTTCTGCTCTTCACCGTGTGCCCGATGGCCGGTGAAGGAAACCCCGTCGTCCACCAGAACTTCACGATGGACCACATTATTGGCTGGCTCACTGACAAATACACTCGTCGCAAACTCGGGACCAAACAGATCATCGCGATAGGGTGTAGCACTATTGGCAGAGGTCACTTCATAGACACGATCGGCCCAATTAAAGCGCGGTTGCAAACGGGCAATGGTAAAGACGCGGTTCCTTTCGTCATAATTTGCGAGCGTCCTGCGGTTGGCTGGCGTTGCCAAGTATGGATTCCTCCCAAAATAATGCTCCGGCAGATAGTAGTGCCAGAGCCAGGTCGGATTCTCGTTGCCGAACCAGTTGCCCCAATCATCGCGGTGACGCCCAAATTGCGTTTGGCCCGGCTCAAGCCGATACGTGCCGTCATCTGGCAGGAATGAAAGGTCATGACCATGAATTTTCACGTCCCGCCCGGTCAATAGCGACTTCACCTTGCCATTACTTCCACCATTCGCCACATACACACGGTTATCCAGTCCATACTCGAAGCCGTTCACGCGATGTTGTTGGTTGCCTTCAGTAAAGCCGGTGAAAAGTATTTTGCGAACATCGGCCTTGCCATCGCCATCCGTATATTCGGCGTAAAAAATGTCTGGTGCCGCGCTCACTAAAACACCTTTTCGCCATGGCATTACTCCGTTCGGAAAATTGAGCCCTTGTAAAAAGACCGTGGCCTTATCGTAACGCCCATCCCCTTCAGTATCTTCCAAGTATTTGACAATGCCGCCTGCTTTTCCTTTTCCATCAATACCCAGCGGGTAATCTCCCATTTCTACTACCCACAACTTTCCATCAGCGCCCCATTCAAACGCCACCGGGTCCTTCACGAGCGGCTCGCTGGCGACCAACTCAACGGTGAATCCATCCCGAACGTGAATCGCGGCCAGTGATTCTTCGGGCGACTTTGCTGGAGGTTCTTCGCCCACCAGCAACTCTTTAAACGAGCGACGGTCAACTTTGTCCGGCAAATTCGCCGTGTCCTCATTCTGCACCCATAACGTGCTCGAGCGGAACCACGCGCCATTGTTATTATTCGTTCCTCCACGAACAATCATCGGAATGGCATGTGCGTCCGTGCGCTTGCCTGAGCGCACCGTAAAATCCCAACCCTTGTCTATCCCGAGATGGGTTTTAGGCGCATTAATAAATAAATGAAGGGAGTATTCCTTTTCGTTGGAAAAAATAATGTCGGTAAAGCCATCTTCGTTAATGTCGGCAAAGCGCAGTCCGAGGTCACGCCCTTCGGCATCCACGAAGGCGACGCCCTTCGGCCACATTAGTCCTGCGGATTTCCAACTCTTTTCCTCCGCCGACCAGGCAAAGACGGCATTCTGGTTTACATTTGCCACGATCAATTGGCATTGGCCGATTTTATCGGCATCGCGCAATCGGACTCCGCGGTCATGACCCTTTTCCATCGTCAACACGGCATGACCATCAATCTCCAAACCTTTGAAAAAGTTTTCTTCCGTTGCCCATTGCTTTCCATCGAAATGCCAGGCACCGGATGAAGTTTCATTGCGATAAAACGCAGTGGGAAAACCATCGGGCTTGAGAATGCCAAATTTTACTCCGGCATCATGACGATTGCCTTTCTCATCCACAGTGACCAGAGCCGCAGGAAAATCTAATTCAGTCCACACGCTCGCCTTAGGATTCCAAATTCGGGTTTTATGAATTTGTTCATTGGCAACGACCACGTCCATGTAGCCATCATTATTAACATCCATTAGTCGCACGCCGTTATCTTGCCCATTTGTCTGGGAGCGAATGGGTTGGCCAGCCAATAGAACATTATCAATTTTCTCCTGTGCTTCCTTGAAGGTCAAAAACTTTACTCGCTTGCCGTATTTGCTGACTGCGTAATCAATGAATTCAACCACCTGATCATTGCGAATCCAGCCGTGCGGATGAAACACTACGTTGAAAACCCCTTGTTTGATAACCGTTGTGTCTAGAGCGGCTTTCCAATCGGCCAAAGTCGCAGCATTCGTTGCACCTTGAAAATTAAATCCTGCCCAATCACTCGGCACCATGCCCGGGAATTCCCAACAGAGTTTGCCGATAATGTAAGGATACGGATAGTCTTCAATGTTTGCCGAATAAGCCTGCATGCTTACCTTGGAGATTGCGTTCGTTTCGGCGACTAAATATTTACGAAACCGTTCGCGGCCATCTTTGTCGATTGTCAACTCGCTCGAAGGAGCGGGATCATTCGTGGTGATGATATTAAAAACGGAGGAGTCGAGCGTGAGAAATTTTCCTGCTGGCGTAACGCGATTAAAGATTTCCGAGTAAAATCGCGGACTCGCGCTATTCATGGAATCACAGCAAGGCATGCGAAAAGCCACGGGATGATTGCCGGGTATCTGGTTCATCAAATCAATGCAGCCATGAACATTGTGAGTTGCTGCAGCAAAATTTCCACCGGCGCACAACGGACAGGGATGCGAGAGCGTGTGAACTTCCAGCGACAACCCCGCCTTAAGCCACGTTTGCAATTGTGGATCTTCCGGTTTAACCGATACGGTCATGATGCTGACCGGTTCACGTCCGTCGATCTGTTTTAACCGCTCCAGAATCGGACGCAGAAACAGCTCGTACTTTTTTGCGTCTTGCATGTCGTCGACAGCAAGCGTCACTACTGCATCCACGCCCAGTTCTCCAATCCATTGCGGTGTGGTGAGCCGTGGAAAATTCCGACCAACATAAAACGGATCGTCCAAATCAAGATAAGTCAGGCGATTGGCATCCGCACCCGGAGCAGCGCACGCTGCGAATGCAGAACCGACGCCGAGCAGCAGTCCCAGTAAAGATAGTTTACCAAAGGGATTCATTTCAAAAGCGAGCATACTGAATTTGCAGCCAAATGAAAATTCTCTTTCGCGCGGCGGATTTTCACTTTGGGTTCGCAACGCGGACATTCCTATCTGCCGTATCGCAGATCATCTTACCCGCGAATTTTTAAAGTTTAACGAGCGGTGATATTTTAACGTCCTGCCGACTGGATAGTCTGTCCCGCATGTGGGAGCAGGTTGAAAACTGCGCTACAAAGAAGAGCCATAGTTCGCCTCTTGGTAGAGTAAGAGCTTATAACCCCCGACTTAGTCGGGGCGCTATGAGTAGCATTAGAATAAAAGCAGAACTTTTTTTAAAAACTTGTTGACACTTATATGTCCTAGTAGCTAGGTTAGCCGCGGAGTTAGAGATTAATGAATACTTGCAACTACATATTAACCGCGCCAATCGAGGCGATGAAGCCAGCGATTATGCTGACACATCGTGAATACCTCGTCTCCGGATGCGTGTTTGGCCTATCGTGGGCTCCCGGTAAAGATCGCTGGAGCAATCAAGGTAGACTGGATGTAAGCAGGTAAAAGAACTGTATAACTAGACTTTTAACCCCTGCTTACGCGAGTGAGCAGGGGTTTTTGTTTTAACCATTAATAGTAACTGCAGCTTTATAACGGGTGAAAATTAGTAAGTGCGTCTATAGGACGCAACCTATTCAGCAAATTAGACCTACGGCCCTGGCGCCGTGGCGAATTACTCTAAATTTACATTTTAAGGGCTTCGGAGGAGGTGTGCCCCAAACACCGAAACGTCCACCGCGAAATACCTGTGGCTACAGCGATAACGACCTGTAACGGTGTTTGTTCTTTGTTGTAGTATACATGGGCCCGAGGCACGCAACCTCGGGCCCTTTTAATTTCGCGGCTGTGATTTAACAGCAGAATGTCTTCTTGCCAGGGAGAACGTCCGGGTGCGATTCCCGGCAGCCGCACCATTTCACCATCGAAGTCGCGCACCAGCTTGTGCGGGAGAATCTCCAAAATTCACCTTGCTCCGGGCAGCACGGAGGCGACTTGCCATTTTCTAAATGTAGAATTCAGAATGCAGATTGCAGAGTGAGAAAGATTTAAAGTCCTCTGACTGTGAGTATCTATTTTCCGGCCAAGCGATTCAATTCGCTTTGGGCTTGGGAAAAGTCCGGCTTAAGCCGCAACGCTTCCTGAAATTGCGTGATGGCTTCATCGCGCCGACCGCGAATTGCCAGCGCCCGCCCCAAATTAAAGTGCATATTGGGATCAGTCGGCGAAAGTTTTGTCGCTTGGATAAACTCCGGTATGGCTTCATCGAATTTATTCTGCTCTGCAAAGACATTGCCGACGTTGAAGTGCATTTGGGCATTATTCGGATTAAGCCGGAGACATTGCCGGTATTCGGTTATCGCCTCTTCATACTTGTGCTGCATGGAGAGCGCGTTGCCAAAGTTGGCGTGAGCGCCAAGATCAAAAGGCTTTAGACGCACCGCTTCCTTAAAATGAACGGTTGCTTCGTCCAGCTTTCCTTGCGTAGCGAAAGCGATACCGAGGTTCATATGTGCCGATCCAAAACTGGGATTGGCTCGAAGCGCTTTTTCAAAATAAGAACGCGCCTCGTCCAGTCGTTTATAGCCAACCAAGGCATTGCCGTAGTTATTATTCAATTCGGCATGGTTGGGATTGAGGCTTAAGCCGGTTTTATATTGCTCCATGGCCTCTTCAAATTTGTTATGGTCCGCCAAAGCGCGTCCATAATTATTATGAATGTCCGTAAACGCCGGACTGGTTTGTGCAGCCGCCCGATAAAGCGGGTCGTTGTAAGCCACCTCCAAAGCGCGTCGAAATAGAGTTTCGCTGTTTCTCCAAAATTGCAATTGAGTCGAGGTCAGCACCACGCAGGCGATGAGCACTATGCCCCCTGCCCCGGCAAGAATTTTTTCCGGCAGATGCCAACGAACGGCCAGATCATAAACGCCCCAAGCCACCATCAGGAAAATGCCGATGGAGGGAATATAAGAATAGCGATCTGCCATGGCTTGCGCGCCGACTTGCACCAAGCCAATGACCGGAACCAAGGTTCCGAGAAACCAAAACCAGCCTACGGGTAGATAAGGAAGCCGGCATGCGAATCGAATTGTCACAACAGTGATGCCCAGCAGAATTATACCGGACACAATCACCAACCAAGTAGGCCAATGACCGGGGTGCGGATAGAGCACGGACAATTGTTCCGGCCAGAAGAGCTTTTCATGATAGCGTCCGTAAGCTACCAGCGCATTTGCCAGACGTTGTCCCAGCGGAAGGCTCGTTAGGGAAGCCGCCGCTGAATTCTTTTGGACAAGAAAAGTGATGATGCTGGAACCGAGTGACAGCGCGAAAAAGGGAATTTTTTCAACCAGCAACCGTAAAAATGGAATTTGGCGGGGCAAGGCTTCATTTCCGGAATCTGCAATTCGCAATCCGAAATTTGCGGTTCTCCGTAACGGCCAGATGTCCAACAATAGGAGCACGAACGGCAGGGTCACCACCATTGGCTTTGATAAAAGCCCCAAGGCAAAACAAATTAAAGCCAGACCATAAAATATTTTGAGTTTGGGGTTCTTACTTTGCGATTCGCTTACGTAGCAAGAGTATAAAAGCAGCGTTAGCATCCAAAAAAAGGTGCTTAGCACATCCTTTCGTTCAGATAACCAGGCCACCGATTCCACGTGCATGGGATGCAGCAAAAACAGCGCTGCGACGAACCCGCTGCGCCAGGTTGCACCCGTCAGGCGTTGGAACAGCAAAAAAAGCAGGATGGCATTAGCGGCATGAAACAGGACGTTGATCAAATGGTGCGCTCCTGCGTTCGGCCCAAACAAGGTGGTATCCAACATGTGCGACCACCAGGTCAAGGGATGCCAATTGCTGGCATGACTTGTTCGGAGCGCCCACATAATGCCCGGAGCGGTCAGGCCGCTCTGCACGATAATGTTTTCACTGAGATAATCCGGATCGTCGTAATTAAGAAATTCGAAGGAATGGACCGGCCAAAATACGGCCAGGGCGCTTAAGGCCAGGGCGAGGCAAAGCCATTTTGTGAGGTGGCGATTGGAGGAACCGGTAACCACTGGGGCTGCGCTCAAGGTATCTTCCATAAATTGATGGCAATTAGTCTGACCACAGAGTTGGCAGATCGATGATTAACTTCGGGCTTGGGAAAATCTATAAAGATTTTTCTTCGCCGATTCCAGTGAATTCAGAACTTAGTTTACCACGGGGGCGTGGCAGAAAAGTGATGCACCTGCCCTGCAAGCAGGCACAAGCGGGAGCGTTACCCGCCACCTCCACCATTTTAAATTACGAATATCCAATGGCGAATGACGAATAAATGAGATTGAAAGGACACGCCGATATTCGGCATTCGCCATTTGAAATTTTGACATTACTCGGGCGGTGATCCGGTCATCTGACTGTAAACTGCTTGCGCAGTGCCACCATTAAACGCGTTCCGGTATTTTATTGGCCGTGCGCAAGCACTTGGAGCATTACCAGCACTGCCCACCAAAATTTGCCTTCGTAGCTGAATAGAAAAGCAACCCGTTGTCTGCGGGTAGATTGAGGGTGCAAGTCCCTTCGAAGGCGCCAGTTCTACGGTGGAGTTTGATACCAGGGAATCAAATAACTCCATCTCTGCAAAACCAAAGTCCCCGCCGCCTACCAAATCAGTCGGGGCTAACAGCGCGTAGTGTAGCAGCAACATGCTCCGCTTGGGACGGAGTGATCGCAGGTGCAACTCCTGCCGCGCTGACCAATTTACATGCTCAGTGGGATAATAGTAGTCCAACCGCTTGTTAGGCGGAATGGTGCTGGTGCGATTCCGGCCTGAGCAGCCATTTAAAGTCGCTTTCGTAGCTCAATTATCAGAGCACGGATCTTCTAAATCCGTTGATGCAGGTGGGAGTCCTGCCGAAAGCACCATTGTAATTTTTGAATTTTGATTGTCGATTGAGGAAGGCAACACGAAGAATCTGCCATTCCAAACGTCAATTGGGATGGGTGACAGAATAGAATTGTCCCGGTCTTGAAAACCGAGTGAGGGTAAAACCTGTGCGGGTGCAAGTCCTGCCCCAACCGCCATTTAGCTAACCATCAAACAAAGGAGAACCAATGAGACCTGTTACCAGATATCAAAGCCAGCTCCTGTTCAGGAGATCTTACAAACCGGCTCGCAAATTCAAAAGAGAATCGCATGGGAAAACCCTGACCTTCCGGCCAGGCCGCCGGTTTTCGTTCAAGTCAGCGGATTAAATTACAAAGCAGGCGGATTCAACCAATCCGGCTGCTTGTCCTGTTTACTTCCTTTTGTAGCTCAAAAGCAGAGCCCTCGCCTGATAAGCGAGAGACCGTGGAGCGTTACCACGCGAAAGGACCAAATTTTTGTCCCCGAATAGCTGAGAGAGATTAGCGCGGCTCTGAAGAAGCCGAGACGTTGGCGCAATACCAACTTTGGGGACCATATTGTAGTATGCGCCAACTGGCGCTTGGAAATTGAATAATGAACTCAAACGAAAAATTGAACGTACGCCTAATCGCTTCGGGCAAGGATTGGATTGAAAGCGCAGCCGTCGATCAATTGAAGAGGACCGCGGAACTGCCCGGTATGCGATTGGCAGTTGGCTTTCCCGATTTGCATCCCGGCAAAGGCCATCCCGTGGGCGCAGCCTTTCTGACGAATGGAATGATTTATCCCTATCTGATCGGCAATGATATCGGTTGCGGCATGGGTTTGTGGCGGACCGACCTTCTCCGCAGAAAAGTGAAACTGGATCGTTGGGCAGGCAGACTTTCGGATTTGGAAAACTCATGGGACGGCGACACTCGCGGATGGTTGACACAAGCTGGCCTGCGAGAGACACCTTACGATGCTTCTCTGGGAACCATTGGCGGTGGAAATCATTTTGCCGAATTGCAGGCAGTGGAGAAAGTCGAGGACACGGCTGAATTTGAAAAACTAAATCTCTCCAAAGAAAGTTTGCTGCTGCTCATTCACAGTGGTTCGCGAGGTTTGGGAGAATCCATATTACGCGCCTATGTGGATCAGCATAAAGCAGAGGGAGTGGCAGCCGATTCCACCGAGGCGATGAAGTATTTGGAACAGCACGATAAGGCATTGCTTTGGGCCAAGGCCAATCGTGCTCTGATTGCTCATCGCTTCGCGGCGGCCTTAGGTTCACCGGCTAATAAGGTTTTGGATGGTTCGCATAATAGTATCACTCGCCACGAACTTGCGGATGAAACCGTCTGGATTCACCGAAAGGGCGCGTCCCCAGCAGATGCCGGCCCGATGGTCATTCCCGGCTCTCGGGGAACGTTAAGTTACCTGGTATTGCCGCAAGGTGATCTTCCCGCAGCAGCGTGGTCGTTGGCCCACGGAGCCGGACGCAAATGGACGCGCAGTGAAAGCAAATCGCGCATTCGCGACCGTTATCATCCCGATGATCTGGCACAAACGGAACTCGGTAGCCGGGTCATTTGTGAAGACCGTGATTTGCTCTACGAGGAAGCGCCCGAAGCTTACAAAAAAATCGAAGTGGTCGTTCAGACATTGCTGGATGCGGGATTGATCAAGGTCATCGCGAGTCTGCGACCATTAATCACTTACAAGACGCGCCATATCCGCCGATAGCGCCTAAAGGAAATCAAAGAAGATGAAAATTTACCTGCAAATTACTTCTGGTCGCGGGCCTGAAGAATGTGGTTGGGCCGCCGCTCGGTTATTGGAGACCTTGATTCAGGAAGCAGAAGTAATAGGACTAACGGTTAATGAGATTGAAAAAATTGACGGCGTTGCTTCCACAATACGCTCGGCGGTTATTTCGGTGGAAGGCAGGCAGGTTCAAGAATTTGCAACCTCTTGTGCCGGGACAATATTATGGATTGGTCAAAGCCCCTTTCGTCCGCATCACAAACGTAAGAACTGGTTTGTTGGTTTGGAGCAGATTGAAATCCCTGAAAAACCTGATTGGAATGCCAACGATATCAAAATCGAAGCGATGCGTTCTTCAGGGCCGGGAGGCCAGCATGTCAATAAAACCTGCTCCGCCATTCGTATTACTCATCTGCCCAGTGGATTAAGCGCGGTCGCCCAAACCGAGCGGTCCCAGCATCAAAACCGGAAACTCGCCATGGAACGGTTGCACCTGGTGTTAAAGCGGCAGGGAGAATCCTCGCAGGCAAAAGCGCAGAAAGAGCGTTGGGATTTGCACAACCAATTGGAGCGGGGAAATCCAGTTCGCATTTATGAAGGTCGTGAGTTTCGTCGCAAAGAGTAAAGGTTTTATCGGCATCTGGTTGGGTCTTATTCGCATCATTTCGTTCCTGAGCGTCAAGTAGTCGAGCGGTCTCCCTTTCAAGGAGATGTTTAGCCGGTGGGAGTCCGGCCAGGAACACCATCTAAATTCGGAATGTAGAATGCGGAGTGCGGAATGTTTCCGAGGTTATTTCATTCCGCACTCCGCATTCCTAGCAGGCTGCTGAAAAACCCCAACAAATTTTGAAACCATCTGGTTGTCCTTGCGTCTGATGATGCCTGCGTGGAAAAGCCAAAGCCCAGCCGGAGTTTTTGACGATTATCGACCTCAACCAGCGCGTGCCCGACGACCATCCCTTGCGGGGCATCAAGGAGCGGGTGGATAAAATCCTGGCGAAACTCTCCCCGTTATTTGACCAGCTTTACGCCGGGGAAGGCCGTCCCTCCATCCCGCCCGAACAACTGCTCAAGAGCCGGATTTTGATTGCGCTCTACTCGGTGCGCAGCGAGCGGCTGTTCTGCGAGCAACTGGCCTACAATCTTCTCTGGCTCTGGTTCCTGGACCGGGAACTGGAGGAAGGCAGTTTCGACCCGACCGTGTTCCCCCATAATTATGAGCGGGTGCTTTCGGCCGAAGCCGCCCACCTGTTCTTCCTTGAGGTTTACGATCTGTCGCGGGCCGAGGGCTGGACCAGCGACCAGCACTTCACGGCGGACGGGACGCTGGTGGAAGCCTGGGCGAGCATGAAAAGCTTTGTGCGCCAGAACGGAAAAGATGGGGCGAAAGTGGCGGCGGCTAAGGACGATGATCCGGGCAATCCGACCGTGAACTTCCGTGGGGAGCAGCGGCGCAACGACACGCACCAAAGCACGACCGATCCCCAGAGCGTGCTGTACCGGAAGGCAGCGGGACAGGCCAGCAAACTCTGTTTCGGGGCGCACGTCCTGATGGAGAACCGCCACGGCTTGTGCGCGGCCATCACGGTCCACAACCCGATTGCCCAAGGCGAACCCGAGGTGGCGCTGGCACAGGTGGACGAACACCGGCAACTGCACGGGGCCAAGCTCACGACGCTCGGAGCGGACAAGGCGTATCACCAGAAGAAGTTCGTGACCGGTTGCCGGGACCGGGAAGTGTCGCCGCATGTGGCCTGCAAGGAACGCGTGCAGATCGAAGGCTTGGACGGGCGCACCACCGGTGCCCAGGGTTATCAGGCCAGCCAGCGGATCCGCAAACGGGTGGAGGAAATCTTTGGCTGGATGAAAACGGTGGGCGGATTGCGGAAGACCCGCTACCGGGGAATAGAACGAAATCAAGCCTGGGTCTATTTTGTGGCAGGAGCCTACAATCTCTTGAGGATGACGCGACTGGCTTTGAGCAGACAGCCGGGATAAGCAAAAACCAGAGCCAGCCGGGTTAACGAGCCGCTGAAGTGCGGTCAAGCGGCAGTGGAACCGGAATGTTCTGGAGTGCGTGACCAAGCGATAGACCCACCAACCATACAAAAAACCGGGTCAGCCAAAAATCACCTCGTTTTTCAGCAGCCTGTTAAACTAATGCGCAGAGCATGAGTCAGAACTTGAATAAAAAAACTGACAGTCTGGAAGGGGGCGTTCGCGCTGCTCTGTCTGGCGCTGCTCTGTTTACTTCAAGTTCTGGCTGCTTCGCCAACCCTGCATCACCTTTGGCATTCTGAATCGGACAGCACCGATCACTATTGCGCGGTTACGCTGCTGTCGCAGGGCAAATTCCATTTTTCGTCCGTCACCATTGCGGTTGTTCTCCCGTCAGTTGTGGTGCGTTTAGTAGATCAACCTTCGACTTCTATCCTGGTTCCCGTCGATTATCACCTGTTACCCGTGCGCGGTCCTCCCGCTCTCCTCGCGTAGTTTCTGCGAATGTTCCCATTGAGCCTCATCGTGTACATGTGAATTGTGCGCGGAGATTCGGATGGGAGGAAATTCTAAATTTAATTATCCATTGAGCGGCTGCTCCCTGGATGTGTTTTAAAGAAAATTCAAAACAGTTGCGTTGAAATCATGGACACCCATGCCAGCCACTGCATTGGCATAAGTCCGTTGTCGAATTGATGTAATTACTTGTGAACTCCAATCCAAATTTCCAAGGAGGTTTTAGGCAGCCCGGATGCCATAAGGTATCCGGGCCTTCAAAGACCACCTCGACCATGAACGTTCTGCTCGGCTTCGTCAAAGCCACCAGCGGCAGTGACCGCAGTGATTCGTGCCCAGACTGGTGTTGTGCTGGAGTCGATGAAGTTCAATCTGGTGATGCTTTGGGCGCCGGCACTTTTAATTAGTCTGGGAGGACTGGCCGGCACGATCCCGGCTCTCAAGGCATACCGTACTGATGTTGCTAAAAACCTGCTGCCAACCTCGTAATTACCATAATCACATGAATGCTATCATCGCATGAATGCTATCAAAATTGTAATATGCATACTGCTATTAAATTCCATAACGGGCTGCAAGAAGGCGGAATTGCCCACCCAAAGTGAAGCGCCTCACCATGAACACAAAGCGCCTCATAAGGGAACTCCAGTGGAATTGGGCGAAGAGGAATACCATCTCGAACTCCTGCTGGAGCCAGCAACCGGAGTCTTACGCGCGTACGTCCTGGATGGTGAAATGGAGAATTTCGTTCGTCTCAAAGAGGAAAAATTTGAGCTGGTCGTAAACGATGCAACCGGCGGCGTTCAGTTGACTTTTAAAGGTGTTCCGAATAGCGCGACCGGGGAACGGTTAGGGGACACATCTCTTTTTGAAGCACAATCCGATTGGTTAAAAGTCCACACGAACTTCGAGGGGAAACTCATGGAAATTGTCATCAAAGGGAAACGATATAGCCAGGTAGCGTTCAGTTTTCCAAAAGGAAATGACCACGATGGGAATACCAAACAGTAAGCTGGAAACCAATATTACCTGCACGGAATTCATGCTTCGCCGGCGCAGCCGGCCTGGCCGCAGCCGGGTTAAATCCACTGCCGAAAGGTAAAACGCACATGAAGAAACAAAAAATGAATCGGAAGGCCAGGGCCAGACTGGTCAAGAACAACGCAATCTACAAAGGCATGCTGGTTGGCGGCTTCATCAGTATTGCCATCATCATGATGGAAAAAACCACACCCACCTTTTCACCTTCACAATTAGTGCAGGCGCAAGTAGCAGTGCAGGCGCAAGTAGCGGCGGGTGGCAATCGCCCGCCAGCCAAACCTCCGCTCCCGCTGGCAGTCACTCAAGGGGAGCCAATCATTGGAACAGCTCCGGTTAAGTTAACGAATAGTGGCGGTCCTGCCCTGCCCACCAGCTTGGAACAGCACTCTCAACCAACTCCAGGCAATGAATTTTTAAAAACAGAGCCGGAGGTTAGCGAGGAGGAGGTCGAAAGGTATCAAAAGGTTGGATTCGACAAACTTTCGACATACCGCTTCGACTTGACTCAGGAGATGGTGGACGCGCGGATTGATCCAGTTACCGCTTCACTAAAAGTGACTCAAGAGATTCCTGAAAAAGTGAAAGCATTCGACGGAAATCCGTTGCCACCAAGGGGTTCATGATGCCGGTTAAAATGGATCACGGGCTGGTGACCGAGTTTCTCCTGCTTAAAAGCCAGTCCGCCTTTTGCTACGGAATCATGTCAAAGATTAACGAGTGGGTCAGTGTTCGGATGGCCCGTGGAGGAGTCCGAGCGATGTTGGATCAACCCATCACGGTTTGCGGCATCCTGCATGTGGGCGAGGCACGCGAAAACGGTCTGTTGGTGGCGATCTATAGGATTGATGGTGACAAAATCGACGAGTTCGCGCGTTGATTCCTGCGGGAAGAGCTTTAAAGTTTTACAACCTCCGATTGCCTGCGCCCAAGACTCCGGTTTTCACTTCCAAAAAAATGTGTACTAAGTTGATCGCTTAAGTTTTACGGTGACTATGATTTTTGTTTGACCCTTTGCGTCCAGGCGGGAAAGGAGGGGTAGCCAACGGTTTTAATTCTGGTTAGGGCGTTTGCTTGAAGACATTACCTGTGGCGCTATTCGCACGCTTGACGATGTTGGAATTCTCCCCAATCCGCGTTCAGCGCTTGTTCACGGCCCGCTAAAACTTTGTTTTAATGGCACATGGTTGGATCTGGGTCTGTTGCACGGTCCATTTCGCTTATCTCAACCAGACATTGAACGGGCGGAGATTATCGAGACATCATCCCAGCGCTGCCTTACAATCGAAAATGAAACGACGTTCTACGAATTGGCAAAGCTTCAGAGCGGGGAATTTTTTGTCTGCACCAGCTACCCCGGTAGCGCTACGATTGCACTGCTGCGACGTTTCCCGGAAAACTTTGGATTCTGGCATTTCGGTGACAGTGATGAAGCCGGTTTCGATATTGTTTGTTCGCGTGCTGAAGGAAAAACCCGATCGCAATTTTACTCCGCTGCATATGCAAGCCGGACAAATTCCATCCGAGCAGGAATCTCTTGGCCGACCGATTTTACCTACTTGGCCATTTGACAGCTGAAAGTTTTCGTGGCAACGATTGCAAACCTGGAATTCTTCAGGCCAATAAGTTTACTGCGTCTAGGCTCCTCAGGCCTTAACGAACACCGGATAAACTCGAGCTTAAATATCCAGTCTTCCATCAGTGCCAGAAGCTCTCGAAGGCGCTATTTCGTTCGCTTTTGATTGAAAGCGCTTTGCCCAGTCGGTTTGAATAGACAGGGGGCAAGGCTTGATGTCCCCCAATCGTTTTCCCCGCAGCATCTCGTGGCTTGCGAATATTTCGAATCCTGCGCCGGCAATCTCGAAGACCCCGGGTGATTGCAGCTGCCCGAGTTTGCGGCAATACAGGTAATGTGGGTTTTGTTTCAGTGCCTGGTCAAGCCGGTGCGCCAAGCCCTCATCCACTTTCCCTTCGATGAATAAGGTATAGCGAAAACCATTGTCTGCCGCTTCGGGAGCCAGCAGGGCAAAGCGTGGCGACTCCGGAAGTGACACGGTTGCTTCCTGAATGGCACGACCCACGAACGCTTCGGAAAGTTTCTCTCCGACGCGGTCCGAACAGTTTCCGTTCCGTCCCAGAAATTTAAAGGATGGAGTGGCAGCCAAAAAGCCACTCACTTTGATTCGGTCATTCAGGCGATAGCGGTAGAGTCCGCCACCAGTGGTAACCACGACTTCATACTCGGCGTCTTGGACCAACTCATGAGCCAGGTGAATGCGACCTTGGTCGTCAATGAATTCAAAGAAGTGAGAGCAGATGGCGAGTGGGCAAAAGCCGCGGAAGGGAAAAGTAACAAACGCCTCAGTCGCGAGCAGGCCCTTGGGTTGGACCGATACACCGGGGAATCTTTGCCCCAAATCGTTTGCCGGCCCGGAAGCGTGGCCATCACCCCAGCAACTGATCACCTGTAGATGAGGCCAAATGGATCGTGGATGGTTGGGATTGGCATCCTTGAGTTGGCGGGCGCGTTTGGGACACGGTGTCAAGGAGGCGATAATTGGGGCTGGAATTTTTGAAGCATACTTGCAACTGCCCTTGCGAACATCGTTCACTAGGTCAATCCAGTTTGTCTTTAACGAATCCAGTAAAAGCGTCAGGAACGAGGGATGCCACACGGAGATGAGTCGCAGGTCCGGCTGGCGAATCAGACAGAGCAGCGTCACGTATCGGAATGCCGCAATATCATCGACCAGTCGAAGCTCCGGCGGCACCGCCATTAAGGCGTTTACCAACCGTTTCCTGCTGCCACCGAGATAACTGCTGTCATCCTCAAAACCGATAGGCACAACGGGCGACTCGGTTTCCAGGGAAGAGGCCAGCGGAGTGACTGACCAATAGGAACTGCCCAGACCAATGGTTGGGCATTTAAAGTAAAGATCGCTTATCCACGGGCCGATGGCCTGGTTAAATTCCTGTTGCAACGTTTGCGTGAAAGGAATCAATTTGCGCCCGCCGGTCGAGCCGCTGGTGGGAATCAAGTGGGTTACCCGATCCTGGGTAAGCACGGCAGTTTCGCCCGTTTTAATTCGGGAGATCCATGGCTCCAAGTCGTCATAATCCACCAGTGGAACCTTCTGCGCGAAATCCTGGTAATTACGGATTGAGTCAAAGTCATGTGCCTTTCCGTAAGCAGTGGTGGCATTTTCGCTGAGACAGCGCAGCAATAATTTTATTTGAGCCTCCTGCGGACGGTGCAGGGCGCGCCGGAACCGCAGGAAGCCGGGAAAGCTGGAACCCAACCAAAGCGAGTTAGCAATGAGCGCGGTGAGATTCATGTTGGCGTGCCGAAACCATCCTTCTGCCAGCGGCCGTCAGATTGCTTTCCTGAAGCTCGGTCAGGCAAACCAGTTCATCGCCCAGATCGTGTCCTGGATTTTGCCCCAGAAAAAAGGCGACGTGCGGGTTTAGCTTTCTCGCGTCGGAAATGCCGACGAGTTCGCCGCGAAGCCGCTGCGGTTTTTCAAAACGAACGAGGCCTGCGACAGGATCATACTGGGAGCCGAAGCGTTCAGTCGCCAATTGATCCAACAGACATTTGACTGAACCGGGGGTGGGGGCATCGAATCGGGGATAAAACTCGCGCCAGAATACCGGCAGAAAACGGTAGGTGCGGAAACCAGAAGTAAGGAGCAGCCAATAGTAGCGGCCACGCGGATATTGGATTCGCAATTGGTTTACCGAAGCGATCCAGGTTTGCGCCAGGACCGGTGACCCCCAGGCTTCGCGCGCCACAATGGTATCGCCTGAGTAAACGACACTGACAGGTTCCCCGCCGAAGG
>JAQGPC010000038.1 GCA_028293285.1 Pedosphaera sp. | reverse complement strand
AGCATGGCAATGTCTTTGTAACGCTTGAGGTAATGAGGTGACAGTTTCATAAATAATTCCTTTTGCTTTTTTGACGGGGGACAAAAACCTGCATGGCGGGTAACCGGAATGAAGCAGTCCATTCCTTTAAGAGAAGCGTATTCGTATCGCGACTGACCGGCAAAATTGCCATGCTTAAATTATGAATCTTCCCCGCCGTTTGTGCATGGGGTCAATACCTGCCTCAGCCTTGATGATCAATAAACTGGGATACGAAATCTAATGCAGACTCGTTTTGGATCCTCTTGAGAAGCGAAACGAACGAAGTAGCCGGTTAGTCCAACATGGACCGCATCGCATCGAACATGTTTTTACCAGACGTAACCGTTACCGGTTGCTTCGCCTTTTCATCCGCCATTTCGACGAGTTCTTCCGGCAGTTCCTTAAGGAAAGGGGAGGGGTGGCAGGGCATGAGTTGGCCGTATTTCTTTCGCCCGGTGCAATAAGTAATGGCCAATGTCTGCATCGCGCGGGTGATCGCCACGTAAAACAAACGCCGCTCTTCATCCAGCGTGCCTTCGACTTTCGAGCGCGAATGCGGCAATAATCCATCCTCCAAGCCCACGATGTACACGTGCGGGAATTCAAGTCCTTTGCAACTGTGCATGGTGATCAGTGTCACCGCATCGCCTTGCGCTTCTTTTTCTTCTGCGCGATCGCTGTCCAGCGCCAGTTCTTCCAGAAAGGTCTGCAATCGTTCGGATGGATTGGTTGTAACCGTTGGTTGCTTTATTCCGTTGGCATCCACCGCTGCTGTTTGACTCCCGTCCAAAGTCGCCACCAAATCCTTCAAATTCCTCAACCGATTCTCCGCAGCTTCTGGTGTCTTTTCTGACCTCCGCAAGTCTTCTAGATAACCAGTTTCATTCAGGAACCGTTCAGCCCAAACCTGCAACGACATGCTTTGACCATCATTCAGCGGCGCTTGGGTCTTTACCACGAACGCAACAAATTCTTCGATGCTTTCCCGCGACCGGGACATGAATGCCGAGGTCACCATCGGATTCTTCATCACCTCAAAGACTGAACATTTTCGTTCACTGCTGGCTGCAAGTAGCCGTTCCATCGTCACATCACTCAACCCCCGCGTGGGCACATTCGCAATTCGCAACAAGCTCACATCATCGTTCGGATTGATGAAAATTTTCAAGTATGCCAGAAAATCCTTGATCTCGCGCCGGTCAAAATAACTTTGACCACCAATCAAATGGTATCGCACCTGTCCCTGGCGCAGCGCCGTTTCCAATGCCCGCGATTGAATGTTCGTGCGAAACAAAATTGCCTGAGACGACCATTCCACGCGGTTCGCCAGTCGCGCATATTCGATTTGTTCCACGATCGACTTGGCTTCAAGTTCGTCGTTCTCGAAGGTATGCAACGTGATCTTTGTGCCTTGGCCTCTCTGCGACCAAAGCTGTTTCCCGCGACGTCGAAGATTATTTTTGATGACTGCATTGGCTGCCGTCAGGATCGTGGTCGTGGAGCGATAATTCTGTTCGAGTTTGATGACTTTCACCTCGGGAAAATGCTTTTCCATATCCAGCAGGTTGCTAATTTCCGCCCCACGCCAGCCATAAATACTCTGGTCATCATCACCTACCACGCAGAGATTTCGATGTTCCCGGGTCAAAGCATGCACCAGATTGAACTGCGCCGCATTGGTATCCTGATACTCGTCCACCATCACATAACGATACTTATCGCGGCAGGCTTCCAATGAATCTGGATGCTTAGTGAAAAGCTTCAGCGCCAATAAAATCAAATCATCGAAGTCCACGGCATTACAGGCGCGCAGTGCCGAGTCATACCGGGTTTTGATATGTTCGGCCATCGCTTTGACACTGGCGTCCGCAAACGCAGCCGATTGCGAACCTCCATTCTTGTAACGACTGAGCAATCCAAGAATTGCCCTCGGATCAGTCTTTTCGCCTTTAGCCGAAATGTGGCTTAGGATTTTCTTAACTGCGCCAAGCTGCTCAGACTCATCATAAATGACAAAATTCTTTTTATAACCAAGTTTCTCGATGTGCTGGCGCAAAATACGCACGCAAAGCGAATGAAATGTACAAACGGTAGGCCGTTCCGGCTTCTCATCCCGGGATTTTTTGGCAGGGCGAGGGATAAGCTTTGTGACGCGCTCATGCATTTCCCGCGCGGCCTTGTTCGTGAACGTGACTCCCAGAATATTTCCAGGCGAAACGCCCCTTTCGATCATGTGCGCGATGCGATGCGTAATCACGCGTGTCTTGCCCGTGCCCGCTCCGGCAAGGATCAAAACCGGCCCACGAATGGTCTCTACGGCCAGCCGTTGCTGCGGGTTTAGGGTGCTTAAATTCAACATCGCGCGGGGAGTCTAATGACACGAAAGTTTTACGCAACCCTTACGCAAAAATTTGCGTATTCCTTATGAAATCCTGTGATGTACTCACCTGCCAAAACTCGCAAGCAAAAACTGCCGATTTTATTTTCTGCTCGTGGGTTTCGGCAATTAGTGGTAATACTGGTTAAATGAAAGCTACTTCCAAATTCAATCTGCGGCTTCTTTCCCTTTTCTGCCTGTTGCTAACTCTTTTCAGTTCACAGCTCAACGTCGCAGCGGCAGAAGCCAAACCCGTTGCTCAACTGAAAGCTCTGCTCCTTACCGGTGGCGGTTATCATGATTACGAGAAACTCGCGCCCTTTCTTACCACCAATCTTAGTCAACTGGTAAACGTGAAGTTCGATGTGGATTTCAATATGAACCGGCTAAAGGACGAACATTTCGCCGATAAATATGATGTGGTTGTCTACGATGTTTGCTTTGATGAAGCCGACAAGGCCTCCCTCGAAAATGCCATCAAAGCCACTCGCAATGGCAAGCCCACCGTCATGATTCATTGTGCCGTGCATGCGTTCAGGAAATCGGATCAGGTTCATGAATGGGAAAACTGCTGCGGCATGCGTTCCAAGGTGCATGATCCCTATCAAGCTTTTGCAACCGAGAAGTTGAATCCCAGGAGTCCCATCACCAGGAATTTTCCTGACGATTGGAAAACTCCGGGCGACGAGCTCTATCAAACCATTGAATTGATTGAAGGCTCGCAACCACTCCTGCGCGCGAAAAGCCCGCATGATGGCCGTGAACACACGGTTTGCTGGACTCAAAATTATGGCAAAGGCCGTGTCTTTGCCACGACGCTCGGCCACGATTTCAAGACTGCTGAATCAAAAGATTATCTCCGCCTTTTATCTTCAGGGCTGCTTTGGACGTGCGATAAGTTAGGCGAAGATGGCCAGCCTAAGGCAGGCTTTGGCAGTGTGAAATAGCTTAGGTTCCAGCCCCATAATAAAGTCTGAGAAATTTCTTGGATTACTCAGAAGCTCCCTTGCGATCCAAAACAATTTCCGTTAGCCAAGCCGCAGGCGAAAGTCGTGTCAGGTAAAGCACCGTTTCCGCACAATCCTCCGGCTGCAAATAATCCGGCCCACGTTTTCCCGTCATGGGTGTGGCGACCATTCCCGGGCAGATCGCAGTGGCTTTGATATTATCCTTCTTGCCTTCATCTGCCAGTGCTTGTGTAAGCGCCAGCACGCCGAATTTTGACGCGCTGTAAGTGCCGGTCCCTGCCCACGCCATCTTGCCCGCCACCGAGGATATATTGATAATCATCCCTCGCGGCTCGCCCGTCATCGGTTTATTCTTTTGCATTTGGCGATATGCCGCTCGCGAGCACCAAAACGTTCCATAAAGATTGGTCTTCAACACCTGGTCAAACTCGCGTGTCGTCGTTGTTGCCATCAAACTGCCGCCACCGATACCGGCATTATTCACCAGAATGTGAATTGTCCCGAGTAGCTTGATCGTTTCTTTAACTATCCGCTCACAATCCGCTTCCTTGGAAATATCCGCTTCAATTGCCTGCGTTTTCACGCCAAATCGCTTCGCGAGATCTTCAGCCAGTTTTTGATTCTCCTTTTGGCGGCGTGCGGTAATGACTACATCCACACCTTCGCGTGCCAGCGCTGTGGCAATCGCTTTACCGATGCCACTGTTGCTTCCCGTTACAATCGCGACCTTCTCCTTGAGTTTCATGAAATTCCTGTCCCGATGAGTTCGAGTCCAGGACATTACTTTTGTCCCAACAAGACCCAGTCTACGCTTAAACGGGCTATACTATTATCAACCCTTTGAAGCAGCGCATTCGAGATGAACACCCTGCCATAAAGGAGATTGGCACACATGGGACGAAACCGAGGCTGTGCCAAACCGGCTGGCGCGCATGATTCGCTCAAGTTCCCGTTTGCTTAAATCGCAAAACGGCACCGAGCCTTCCCGTTCATCCAAAGCTCTTTTCGCGCGTTGAGGTAGAAATTGGTAAATGGCCTTGCGAATTTTCCGGCGAATGCGTTTCGCTGTAGGCAAAGTGGCAACATCCACGGCATCGAAGAAAAGTTTTCCGCCTGGTTTCAGCCAATCATGGAACTTGTTGCAAATCTCGACGGTCACCGGACAGCCATTGCCGAACATTCCCATGGAATAAATGACATCGAAGGATTGTGGGGGAAAAGAAACCAGGTGAGCATTTTCACACCGGAGCTCGATATTCTTCACGGACACTTCCTTCTGTCGCACTGGATTTTCTGCAATCTTTAACATCTCCTCGCAGAGATCAATCCCAATGAGTTGCTCAACATTATTGAGACAGTAAAAGTATCGACCTGTACCGCAGCCGACATCCAAGACGGAAATAGGGCGACCGAAGGAAGATGTCATCGAACCCAATATACCCTTCAGGCGCCGATGATGTTCAGTGGTGATTTCAATTTCATCATCACGCCGGTATTTGGACGCGACAATACTATACGAAGCTTTAATGCTCGCACCGATTTCCGTGTAATCCAGCACCGCGTTTTCGCTCACAGTTTCCTCCTGAGATTTTGGTTGTGGTTGGTTGAAGCAGGCTTTAGTTCATAAAGCCTGCTTGTTTCTAAATTTATTTAAACTTCATTGGGCTGGGTCAGGCCGCCGCCGGTGCTTCTGCTATTCTGGAACGAGCCAGAGCCTTCGCCCCGCTCGCACCGCCTAAGCCAGCCGCAACTGCGCCCAGAACTAGCATTCCAAAGCTCAACCAACCCGCCACCGATACGCCTTTGGCGGCCTTATCGCCGGCTTGCCGGGCCTTTTGTTCGGTTTGCGCTTTCGTTTGCTGGGAATCCTGGATCCAACGATCCACCCGCTGATTGGCTTCCTGTTCGCTCATATTATTCTGTGAAACCAGCATGCTTACAACTGCCTGACGATCATTTGGATTCACGCTGCCATTCTTCTCATTCTTTAACATGCGTCCAACTGCCGCCGTTAACTTTGCGCTTTGTGCCGGATTGTTCTGGTTCAAAGATTGCACATCTTGCTGAACAGAATCTCCACGTCCCCCGGACACACCCTGCAACGCGGAATTTATGCTACCCATGGCGCTGTTATCGGAACCACCGGAACTAGAAGCCATAGCCTGTCCCGCCACGGGCATAGCCTGGCTGACGAGTTTGCCCGCCCCGCTTAATAGGCCGCCAGCAGCACTGGTAAGCAGGAGAACAGTCAAGAGTGTCGCGGCTCCCCAGGTCACCAAACCGTGCAATGCTCCCTCGCGAGTAAAGCCTGCCATCCGTCCTGCCACCCAGCCACCCAGGAACAAGGAGATGATGGAGCTGACTATCAGCCAGATACCGGCACCAATTCCCAAAGCCTGCCCTGAGCTTTGGTCCGCGGTAAGCGGATTAACGGCAGTCGCGCCAATGCTGACTCCCAACACGCTTAATACTAACTGAGATACTAGTGCGATAATTAAACCGGCGAATATGGCTGCCCACGATATACGCCTTAGAATCGGTTGTCGGGGCAGCGACGACGGCGATTCGTAAATGATTTCTTCTTTCATGTTATCTCCTTTATCTGATGTTCAAATACTCTTAGTTTTGACCGGGCCAGATTAGGGTTAACACTTGATTCCTTCTGTGAATCCTATCTGTACCCAGACTAACCAATAACCCGTATTAGAGTTATGGGGTGTTATCCCCTTGCGGGGCGGGGTTCTTCCAAGAAAGCCTCTTTTACACCGTTCAATCCCTGAACTTAACGCGGAAAGTTTAGCCTCTAAAATTTACCGGCCCGGAATTTAAATCCGGGCCGGCAAAACGCCTCCTGCAAATTGAAGAGGCGCAACTTATGTAGAGACGAGCGACTTGTTTTATTTTCCTGCCGTCGCCTCGACGTTGATATGAGCCTTTGCCAATTCGCTCAACTTTTGATCAGCTTGCTTTTCTTCTTCAAGCGTCTGGCCCAATAGTTGTTTGATGTCGTCGCGACCCATCTGTTCCGCCCATTGGATGATGGTGCCGTAACTGGCAATCTCATAATGTTCCACTTTTTGTGCGGCCCCAATGATGCCAGCGTCCTTGACCGAAGCTTCCGCTTTCTCCCCGAGAATTTCTTCAGCTTCCTCCAGGATGCCCTTCATTGCCGGGCAGGGCCTGCCTTTCACATTTTCGCCCAGCATGCCAAACACCTGCTCCAGCCGGTTCATGTGACCCTCCGTCTGGCGCAGATGTTCTTCGAAGGCCGATTTTAGATCCGGCGAAGACGCTTTTTTAGCGGCTTTAGGCAGTGCCTTGGTGAGTTGTTTCTCAGCGTTATAAATATCCCTGACCTCCATGAGGAACAGGTCTTCCAATGAATTTAATTTACTCATAATGATGTATCGAGTTGAGGTTATATTTTTGTGACTTACCAATTTAATCGTGAGTGATTTCCAAATGGTTTTCCACGTTGCCGACTCCAGCAGTCTGTTCAGCCAGTCGCGCAATTTCATTCTTCTCCTGTTCGGAATGAACTGGGCCGCGTAAAACCACCTTTCCATTGGCCGAGATAATTTTCACATTTTTGGCCAACGTGGATAATCCGTCATCCTTCACGATGGAACGACGAATGTTCTGCGTCAGTTGCAGGTCTTCCTTTGATTCAGATTGCTTGGTCGGGGTGAGGGCGCCTGAGTCGCGATCGCGCACATTACGGCGGGTATTGTCCGGTTCCTTGGAATACGCATCATTGTCCCGCCCTTGATAGCGGAAGACATTTGCTGTGCCCGTTGCGGCTCCGGCATCCGTCCAACTGGTTGCATCGAAGTTTTGCGCCGATTGGAATTGTGCCGGTGCAATGTCTAAAACGATCTTATTATCACCGCTCATGGTGTTTAAGGAATTAATTGCAATCGCAAATAGTTGATGACTGGCTTGCTTGTCAGCATCCGTAATGACTGAGCCCGGCTTCAGAATGGCAAATGCAACCTTCGGACTGCTGATGTCCACCAACAGATCGGAAATCTTTCCTACATCCTGGCCCTGCCGATTCACGACGTTCTTGCCAATCAAGTCGCTGGCGAGTTGCAATTGTCTCGAAGTTTGACCACGGATGCCCGAGTCACGCCCCGTAGGCGGCAAAGCAGGCGTTGCTGGGGCTTGTGCTGCCACGGCAGGCCATTGTTGCTTGTAAAATTGGTAAATCTGTTGCCCTTGTGCCTGGTCGCCGAGACTGGCGAGGTTCTTTTTATCGAAATCCGGTGCGGCCTTCCACTGCTCCGGCGTGACATCCAATGCCAAGGTATTCTTTTTTGTCGTACCCAGCGATAAAGCCGATGGAGGCACTGCTTTTAAATGCGAGCCGACTCCCGCAACTCCTCCGGATGAAATAACAATATAATCCACACGGCCCGAACGTGTGTCTATTACCATGTCTTTGACGGAGCCAAGCTTGTCTCCATTTTTGCTTTCCACATTGTCATGCATCAAATCCTTGGCCGTTCGTCCCGCTCCGAGGTTTGCAGAAGTTGTACTGGTGTCCCTTCCGGCCAGGCCGGTTGATTGATGCGATGCTGGATTTTGCGCATCGTGTGTTTGTGCCAGACAAATCGAAGTTGAAAGTGCCAGGCTGAGTGTTACTAACTTAATTACAGAAGGGCTTGCTCCATATTTTTTCATGATAAACCGTCTGCCAATCAACACTTAACCGCCATGGGGTATTGTGCCCAAATCTTCCCGTTTTCTTGAGAATTTAAAAGGTGAGCCTCCCAGTTCTATTGTAAACCAAATGCACCTTAGATATTCGCCGCGAACGAAATGAGCTGCCGATATTCGGTCAAAACGGTCCTTAAAAAAACGTCCAAGGCTTTCACCTGTTGATCGATTGGGGCCAGATGAGGCGTTTCAAATATGATCTCGAACGGGATTGGATCCATTTGGGCGGGCGCAGCGAGCACGCCTTCATAATGGTCATAGATGATTCCATCCTGCGCGGCAAAACCGTCAATGAAAGGATTCTTGTTACACGGCAGCACTTTACTGGCTTCCACTAAGGCCGGTCGCAGTAAATTTTCCGTTAATGTCGCGCCCCGCACGAAGCCATAGATGCCATCACTCGTATCATCGGCGTGTAATTGGATGATGCCATTGAAGCGCAAGGTGCGAAGTTCATGTTCCAAATGCTGGACTTCAGCTTCCGCCGACGATTTCCAAAACTCGCGATTCAAATCCAGCCCGCGACGCGAACACCGTGTATTGTCTTCAAAACCAGTGGGATTGCAGATGGGATAAGCGCGAATGACATAATTCTCTGCCACTTCCGGTTGGGCTGCAAGATCGAGTAAAAAGCGCACCAGCGCCAGTGCTCCCGCCGGTTCATCCCCATGTATGGCGGCAAAAATGCCTAAACGGATGGGGTCTTTGCTGTTCGGACCACGAAACACAAATCGGGGAAGGGAATAGGCCTCGCCGTTGATGTCAAACGACGGAAGATAATCCGCTTGAATGCTGCTCTCATGAAACAACGGTTCGAGCAATTGGCGGATTGATCTGCGACCGTTCTCCACTGAGAGACGGCAAGCAGCGCGACTTTCCATTTCGCGACTCATAATGAAACCATCATCGGCGATAAAATCCGTCCTCACAAGCACAAGGGCTTTCAATTACGAACTTCATTCCAAACTAGCCCAGTCCTTTGCTGACTTTTTCCAGTTCTTCCCAGCGTGCAAAGAGCCCCGCGAGCTTTTCTTTTTCTGCTGTCACCTGAGCTATAAACTCTTCCGTTTGTTGTCCGTGCTTTTGATGGAAATCAGGGAGGGCAAACAGGGCTTCGATGCGCGCAATTTCTTCCTCGACGGCCATGATCTGCGCTTCCATCCCTTCCAACTCACGCATCTCCTTGAAAC
>JAQGPC010000314.1 GCA_028293285.1 Pedosphaera sp. | reverse complement strand
TTTTCACCTGCAATATCAATGGAGTGGCACGAATGCAACGAAATGGCTCAGATTAACCACTTCCGGCGTGGGAAACCCGCTGGTTGATCTGTCTCAGCCTATTTCATTCCGGATTCTGCTCCTGCCTGTGGGATCAAGTCCGGTTGCTCCTGCTGCACCAGTCATCTCCATCGCACCATCCGGCTCCGATGTGGTTCTGAACTGGACAGGCACCCATCGTTTATTGGAAGCCACGAATGTCGTTGGCCCCTATACGACAAATGCAGCAACTACCGGTCCAGTGACAGTCACACCCGTTGGACAGAAGTACTACCGGCTTAAAGACTAAGTTGTTTTAGATCCAAATCACCAAAGGCCGGTGCATCTAGCACCGGCCTTTTTCTTTTACTCGTCAAAGTTGCTTGTATCTCTTTTATACGCCGGTGGTCCTTAAAGTCTTTGGAAATCCATTCGCATTTTTTTCAATTATTTTATACAATTCATAACGGAACGGTGTCTATGGGGTGAATTGTATTGTGAGTGATCTAAAACTGAACTGGTGCCAGCAAATCTATGAGGCGAGAGCCAGCGGGCTTATTCTCTATGGCCGGGCGTTGGGTTTGAGCCATAGCGAAGCGGAAGACGTTCTTCAGGAAACGTTTGTGGCGTTAATGCAAAAGCCTGAGCCGCCGGAACAGCCGGAATATTACTGTCTGCGCAGCTTTCGAAATCGGGCTTTGAATTACCGCCGCAGCCTGTGGCGACGCCTTACGCGGGAATTGGAATCACACCGCTGGTTCGAGCAATCCCCGTCGGAAACGCCCAAGGAACGAGCCGCTATGCGATGTCTCGCCCAACTCCCTGCGGAACAGCGGGAAACGATCGTCCTGAAAATCTGGAATCAATACACATTTGAAGAAATTGGAAACTTGCTTGGCATATCGCCTAATACCGTGGCCGGTCGCTATCGTTATGGCTTGCAGAAGCTAAGAGCTTCTTTGGAAGGAGAAAATTATGAACAATTGGAGTCAATGGGAAAAACAATTACAATCCTGGATCCCGCGTCGCCCTTCGGCTGAGCTTACCGACCGGTTCATTCCAAAACCGCTTATAGCGGCGGAACCGGAGGTTCAATACTCGTTTTGGTTCCGCATGGCACCGGTTACCTGCGTTGCCTTGGTGATTTCCGCGATATTGATGGCTGGAAACGATGCCCAAAGCCACCTGCTCCTTATCAGCCCGGGCAACTCCAACATGCTTGCAAGCCTATCCTCTTCTGATCCCAACCTCCTGCCTGGCCTGGCCTCCGACGGCCGTTGCCAGGAATTGAACGTTTTAGCCGCCGCAACTTTTGATTGGACAAAAGCCAGTCCTTCCCTGTCAATTACTGGCTCTTTTCCTCTGTGGAAAACAAATACCCAGAAACTTTGATTAATGAGTACTGAAAAAGCAAAAACTGTAGTTGAAAAAGCCGGTCCGGCCATGGACAAGGACAAGACCGGCGGCGCCAAGCCAGCGACTCCGCTTTCCGCTCAAGCGAAAATTGCCGTTCCCCCGCTCTTTCGCCGGATTGACTGGATGACTTTCAGCATAACCGCCCTGCTGGTCTTCATTGGTTATATGCTGACGCTTTCGCCGGACCTGACCTTGGAAGATTCTGGCGAGTTGGCCACCGGGTCAATGTATGCGGGCGTTCCGCACCCTCCCGGCTATCCGCTCTGGACAATTTTTACCTGGGTTTTCACCAAGATCCTTCCTTTTGGAAACATCGCCTACCGAGTCTCCATTGCCACCGCGTTTTCCGCCGCCATCGCTTGCGGATTACTGGCTCTCATTGTTTCTCGCGGCAGTAGCATGATGATTGAAAGCATCAATGACTTTAAGGGCATTAACCGGCGCACGGAAAATGCCATCTGCATGGTTTCCGGTTTCGTTGCCGGGACGTTGCTGGCTTTTAACGGTTACATGTGGAGCCAGTCCGTAATTGTCGAAGTGTATCCGTTCAGCGTGTTGTCACTCATGGGCGTGGTTTGCCTCCTATTGCGCTGGATCTATGCACCCCATCAACGCCGATACGTTTATTGGGCCTGGTTCCTCTTTGGAGTTTGTTTCACCAACCATCAAACCCTCATCGTCGCCGCCATGGGTATTGAAGTTGCCATTGCATTTGCGCAGCCGAAGCTCGGACGTGATCTCCTGCTTTGGAACTCACTCGCTTATTTGGTGGGGTGCATTGTACTCTGGTCGCACGCGCTCGGGACCTTCGAACCCAATCAGATGGTGCTGATCATTTATCACATTGTCGGTGTTGGCTCGATCATTGGCTGTGCCTGGTTGTCGCTGGCCACCAAAAAAATTGGCACGGAAGCCTTGCCTGCCTTGATCATGCTTTTACTCTGGCTGGCTGGAGCTGCCTTTTACTTGTATATGCCGCTCGCCTCCATGTCCAATCCGCCCATGAACTGGGGCTATCCCCGCACATTGGAGGGTTTTATTCACGCTCTGACGCGCGGGCAATATGAAAAGACCAATCCTACCAATTTTTTCAATGATCCGATGCGTTTCTTCATGCAGTTGGGCATGTACTTCGAAGGTGCGCGTGAAGAATTTAATATTATCAATTTGTTTATTGCGCTTATCCCATTCCTTTTCTTCTTAAAGATGCAGAAGCGCGAGCGCTCCTGGATCATCGGCTTGATGGCGATTTGGTCAACCCTGGCGATTTTGCTCATGATCCTGCTCAACCCCGCTCCCGACCGGGCAACGCACGATCTCATCAAGGTATTTTTCACCGCTTCGTACACCGTCATCGCCATCATGATTGGCTACGGTTTGACCATGATAGGCGCATTCATGGTTACTAATTACTCGCGTTTTCGCATGTGGGGAATTGCTGGCGGCGGCGTTGCCGCACTCCTGGCTATATGGACAATTGGCAAAACGGTTGAAGAAATGTACAAAAATCCATCCATGAGCTTCCCGATGATTTTTTCCGCCATTAAAAAATCCTTCGAAGCCAACGTATATGGCCTGCCCATTCATGCGGGCCTGATCCTGCTCGGTCTGGCGCTTATTTACGGGTTGATACATCTCGTCTCCCGGAACCGACCCATGCTCCCGGTGACCCTGGCTATTTTTGCCTTCCTGCCAATTCATTCCATCATGTCCCATTGGTCGGACAACGAACAACGCGGCCACCTTTTCGGTTTCTGGTTTGGACACGATATGTTTACCCCACCGTTTGGCATTTACCCGGAGATGACCCGGAATGCTGTTCTTTACGGCGGTACGGACCCGGGACGTTTTTGCCCCACATACATGATTTTTTGTGAAAGCCAGATTCCGGCGAAGTGCCGGCGTGACCCCAACTTTGACCGCCGCGATGTTTACATCATCACCCAGAACGCCCTGGCGGATGGCACCTATCTGGAATATATCCGCGCGCACTACAACCGCAGCACACAGATTGATCCGCCATTCTTCCAGCAACTGTTTCGTCCGCCCTCCGAGCGGGCTCCGGAAGCGAATTATAAAACAAATTTCGTTGCCAAACTGGCCTATCAGGTTTTGGACAAACCCTTCCTGAGTCTGGGCGCCAAAATCGAGGCTGCCCGCCGCCGGGACGGCGTTTATCCTCCCAAGGAAATTTATACTGCTACGCCGGAAGATTCTCAGCAATGTTTCAAGGAATACCTGGATGATGCTCAACGCCGGTTGGACCATGACATGCGCCTGGAGCACGACATGCGTCAACCCAACGAGCCGAAACAACTCCGACCGGGTGAAGACCTCAACCGTGAGATCAAACCCGGTGAGGATGTCCACGTCATTGACAACCGCGTGCAAGTTTCCGGCCAGGTCGCCGTCATGTCGATCAACGGTCTTTTGACCAAGGTCATCTTCGAACATAATCCCACCAACGAATTTTTCGTTGAGGAAAGTTTCCCGCTGGATTGGATGTATCCCCACCTTACTCCATTTGGGGTCATCATGAAAATCAACCGTGAAAAGGTGCCGGAATTTACCGAAGAGATTGTCAGGAAAGACCATGAATTCTGGAGTCGTTTCTCAAAAGAGCGGCTTATCGGTGACGTGGTTACTTATGACACCTCAGTGCAACAAATCGCCGCCTTTATTGAGAAGGTGTATCTGGAGCGGGATTTCAACGGCTTCAAAGGTGATCGTAAATTTGTTCGCGATGACCAGGCCCAAAAAGCCTTTTCCAAACTCCGCAGTTCGATCGGTGGCATTTACAATTGGCGCGCTGCCTATGGCGCTCCTTCTGAACGGGCTCGGATGCTCAAAGAAGCAGACTTTGCGTTCCGTCAGGCGTTCGCGTTCTGTCCCTACAGCCCTGAGGCAGTCTTCCGTTACGTGCAGCTTTTGGCTGGCCAGGGGCGTTTTGATGACGCTCTCATCGTAGCCAAAACCTGCTTGCGATTGGACCCGTATAACGGTCAGGTTGAAGGTCTGGTCAAGCAGTTGACAGACATCAAGGAGCATCAAGCTGCTGCTGGCTCATCACCTACCAACGCGCCCCAGGCGCAAGCCGCTCTTCAACAATTGGAGAAGGATTTTCAGGCCCATCCCACCAACTTCCAAACGGCTTTCACTCTGGTTTCGGCATATATGCAGTTCCAGCAAACGGAGAAAGCAATACAGATTATGGATCAAGTGCTGGCCAGTCCCAAGGTGGGATCCAATGAAGCCTTATACATTGCCAAAGCCTATGCGCAATTGGGTAATTATCCCAAATTGGAAGGCGCTTTGGAGACGCTCGCCAAATTGGAGCCTGATTCGCCCGAGGCATGGTATGACCTGGCCGCGATGAAAACCGCCATGGGAAAATCGCCTGACGCCCTCAAGGCGCTTGGTAGTGCTCTTGAAGCCAATGGCAAAAGACTGGGCAAAGATCCTAAAGCTTCGAATCTGCTCGTTACGGCCCAATCTGATGGACGTTTTGCGGCCTTACGTCAGATGCCGGAATTTCAAAAGCTCATCGCCACTGGGGCTGCTCCTGTCCACGCCGAAGCTCCGCCCAAGTAACCCTTTTTGTCATTAACAGAGTTGCCCCGCGTCCAATAATCGTATAAATTATGTATTATTGATGAGGTAGGGAAATTTCGGTAAAAAAAGAAGAATATCATGCCTGAAGTTAAATCATCCACAGATGCACAAGCTGCTGAGCCGCAGAACCAAAATGAGGTTTCGGAAATGGAAGAGTTGTCGCCTGAGCAGATTGAAGATTTGAAAACCCGCGCTTCCAAGGCCGATGAAAATTGGCAACGCGTATTGCGCGCAACCGCCGATCTGGAAAATTTCAAGAAGCGGGCCACTCGCGAGCGTGAAGAAGCCATCAAGTTTGCCAATGAGTCGCTCTATAAGAGATTGATTCCGGTTCTCGATTCGTTCGACATGGCCATGGCTGCCGCCAACCAGACGCAAAACGATGCCGTCCAATCGCTACAAACCGGCGTCAATATGATTTACCAGCAACTCAGAAATACACTTGCTGAATCCGGCCTGGAAGAAGTGGATGCCACTGGCAAAGCTTTCGACCCCAATTGGCACGAAGCCATTTCTCAACAGGAATCGGCGGACGTTCCCGAGGGACAGGTTCTACAGCAAGTTCGCAAGGGATATAAATTGCGTGATCGCCTGATCCGGCCGGCCGCTGTCATAGTGGCTAAAAAACCTGCTGCTTAATTCTCCATGGCCAAACGTGATTATTATGAGGTCCTTGGCGTAGAGCGGGGTGCCGAGAGCGAGGAGATTAAAAAGTCTTACCGCAAGCTGGCAGTCAAATTCCATCCGGACAAGAATCCCGGCGATAAAGCCGCCGAGGAAAAGTTCAAGGAATTGGGAGAGGCTTACGAAGCTCTAAGTGATCCGCAAAAGCGCGCCGCTTACGATCAATATGGGCATTCTGCTTTCGATCCCCGCATGCGCGGTGGCGGACGCAGTGGCGGCTTCCATGATCCTGCCGATATTTTCCGCGAAGTGTTCGGCGGCGGTGGCGGTGGCGGCAGCATTTTTGAAGATCTTTTTGGCGGGGGCCGTTCCGATCCCACCCAACCCCAACGCGGTGCTGATCTCCGTTATGATATGGAGATTGCTTTCGAAGAAGCTGCCCACGGTTGCGAGAAAGAAATCACTGTAACCAAGCAGGACCGGTGTGAAGTTTGCCACGGGAGTGGCGCGGAAACCGGTTCTAAAAGCAAGACCTGTCCTACCTGCGGCGGTCGCGGACAGGTTATCAGTTCACGCGGTATTTTCAGTATCGCCCAGACGTGCCCGCGTTGCGAAGGCGCCGGGCGTGTCATTGAAAAGCCCTGTAAAACCTGCCAGGGCAAAGGTCGGCGGGAACGCACCTCCAAGATAACTCTGAAGATTCCCGCCGGCGTCGATACGGGCTCACGTTTGCGTTCTTCCGGCAACGGCGAGGCTGGCGTGCGTGGCGGGCCACCGGGCGATTTGTACGTGGTGCTCCATGTCAAAGCCCATGAAATTTTCGAACGTGATGGCGATGATTTGATTTGCGAAGTTCCCGTCAGCTTTGTTCAAGCGGCCCTCGGCTCGGAAATCGAAGTTCCCACTTTGAGCGGGAAAACGCATATCAAGATTCCCGCTGGCACTCAGCCGGGAACTACCTTCCGCTTAAAAGGCAAGGGCATTAAGAATATTCAGGGCTTCGGTTCAGGCGATCTGCATGTCCGGGTAAACGTGGAAGTGCCCACCCATCTCAACCAGGAGCAAAAAGCCAAGCTGCAGGAATTTGGCGAGTTGTGCGATGAGCGGGTTAACCCGATGACACAAAGCTTCTTTGAAAAGGCCAAGAACCTTTTCACCTGATCTTCATTTCAAATTGGATTGCCCAAATCATGCATCGATTCTATCTGCCTCCGGAACAGTGCCAGGAAAATGTCTTTTCCCTGAATGAACGCGAAAGTCATCATGCCCTGGATGTCTTGAGAATCCGTCACGGAGAGAGATTGGTTGTACTGAACGGTGTTGGTCAGGAATTGCTCTGTGAAGCGCAAAAGCCGGAGCGTGGCCAGCTTAAACTGACTGTCGTGCAAAGAAATAACATCCTGCCCCTGCCCTACCAAATCACGCTGCTGCAGGCCATTCCCAAGGGTAAAATCATCGAAGGCATCATACAAAAAGCCACTGAGTTGGGTGCTTTCCGCATCGTTCCCTTGCTCTCTGATCGCGTCACGACGCAGCTTGATGATGAAAGCGCCGCGTCCAAAGCCGAAAAATGGCAACTGACGGCCATCGAAGCGATCAAACAGTGCGGCTCGCCCTGGTTGCCTCACGTCGAAGCACCGGTGACTCCCAAGGAATATCTTGCGCGTGGTGAAAAATTTGAAATGCCTTTGATCGGTTCGTTGCAGAGCGACTGCAAGCATCCGCGCGAATATTTCAAAACATTTTATCAGGAAAGAAAACGTCTGCCCAAAACGGTTTCGGTTTGGATTGGGCCTGAAGGCGACTTTACGCCCGCTGAAATGAACATGATAAAGGGCACTGGTGTTCTGCCAATCACCTTGGGCCGACTGGTGTTGCGCAGTGAAACTGCCGCTCTCTATTCCCTTTCTGTGCTCAATTACGAGCTGCAGTCGAAATACGATTGATTCATCGCCTCACCGGGATTGGACCAAAACTCGAAAAGAACGTCCCAAGTGTTCGGGATGAGTCAACGTCTGAAACTGCCGTACCTGTGAAGGTGTCCATTCGCTAAATTGTTCCTTCGCCTGAACTATCTTCTCAAATATCCGGGTTAAGAACTGTGTTTGGGTTAACCAGCTTTCAGTTTCAAGCCCCGCCATTTCTCCCGCCTCTTGAACAGCCGAGAAATTTACGTGAGCCGTAAGATCTTGTTCGCCTGCATGACTTAATAAATTGTCATTCAAGTGGTGGCGATGATAAGCGCGTAAGGTTCCACTCTTTCTCTCAGGTGTGAAGAACTCTTCAGCCGACATTCCATAATCGATGGCCATTAATCTACCCCGCCGCAAGGTGCGTGCTGCCTGATACCACCAATCAATTGCAGCCGGGCAGGCTTCAGTTGTAAAACCATCCGGCAAGATATCCAGAAGTTCCTGAGGTATGTATGCCAAGGATTTGGTGATTGCAGAATCAACTTTAGCCATCTTTGTCCAAACAAACTCTCCGCCCTGCAAGGTCACTCCCCATTCAAACCAATGCTTTTGGACTGCATCCCAGCCGAGCCGATGCACGGGCATGGCATCAAGCAATTCGTTGGAAAAAATGATTCCCTGCACCCCCGACTCCGGCACTGCTTCCCAGGAATCAAACCAGCGAACATGTCTCGCAAGGTCGCCCAAAGTTTTCTTTTGGCTTTCCTGGCGAATTTCAGAAGGCTCCAAAATCCAGTATTCGACCGACTGCATTACCTCGGATCGCTGAATTTGCAACCAGCTTAGAATGTCGCAGGCCAGACGTGCGTCGTGCGCACCCGCTTCCACGATTTGATGCCGTCCTTCTCCCAGCGTCTCCAACCAATTAGCAAATTGGAAAGCCAGCAGTTCCCCAAATAAGCTGCCCACACTGACACTCGTGTAGAAGTCGCCACGCTGCCCCGGCGACACATCTTGCTGCTCGTAGTATCCAAATTTAGGACAATACAAAGCCAATTCCATAAACTGCGCGAAGGTGATGACCCCTTGTTGGGCCACTTCCTTTTCAATGATTTGGCGCATGTTGCTCATTATCGGGCTCTTTTGTGGTCTGGGCACAAGTCCTGCTAATTACCGGTCAGATATATGGCGAAAATCGATGCATTCTTCAATTTAATGTTCGAACAGAAGGCTTCCGACCTTCATCTCTCGTCGGGCAATCCGCCCATGCTGCGCATTAACGGCGAATTACATCGCGTGGATTATCCGCCATTGGAAAGCGATAACCTGAAGATGATGCTCTATGAAATCGCACCTGAATATAAGATAAAAGTCTTTGAAGAAACTGGCGATGTTGATTTCGGTTACGAAATTCCCAACATTTCCCGTTTCCGTGCCAATTTCTTCAATCAAAAGAACGGCATCTCCGCCGTGTTCCGCCAAATTCCCAGTCGCGTGCTTTCCTTTGAGGATTTCGAAAAATTTGACGCTCCACTTCCGGCGGTGCTTAAGAAGTTTGCCATGTTGCATAAGGGCCTGGTGGTAGTCACCGGGCCGACCGGCTCCGGCAAATCCACCACCCTCGCTGCCATGGTGGATTATGCGAATAAGAACCGGCGCGATCATCTTATCACGGTGGAAGATCCCATCGAGTTCGTTCACGAGAGTAAAAACTGCCTGGTGAATCATCGCGAAGTGGGTATCCATACCAAATCTTTTGCCGCTGCTCTGCGCGGTGCTCTGCGTGAAGACCCGGATATCATCCTGGTCGGTGAGTTGCGCGATCTGGAAACGATTGAACTTGCCATAACAGCGGCCAGCACCGGCCATTTGGTGTTCGGCACCCTGCACACCCAGAGCGCAGGCAAAACGGTGGATCGTATCATTGACGTCTTCCCGGCCGAACAACAGAACAAGGTGCGCGCCACGCTTTCGGAAGCGCTCAAAGGCATCGTTGCTCAAAACTTATTCAAACGCGTTGACAAAAAAGGTCGTGTCGCTGCGTTGGAAATCCTGGTGTTCACTACCGCTATTGCGAACTTGGTCCGTGAAGGCAAGACTCACCAGATTCCTGGCATGATTCAGGTCGGTAAGAAGCATGGCAACCAGCCACTTGATGACGCCATCATGGAACATCTGCGGATGAAACGAATTTCTCCTGAAGAAGCCTATGACAAATCTCTTGATAAGAAGAAATTCCGGATGTTCCTCCCCAATCCGCCGGATCATGACGAATAAAAAATTTTAAATTATGCGACGGCCCGAACTGGACTACATATTATCAACGATGTTGGACTCCGCGCCGGAGGTGTCTGACCTGATTTTCACCGTCGAGAAGCCCTTGCAAGTGGAATCAGCAGGCGAGTTGACTCCGGTAGCCTGTGATCCTCCCATTGAAAAGCTGACTCCGTTCCAAACGGAAATGATTGCACTCAACCTGGTGGGTGAAAATCAATGGAACCTTCGTGATCTGCTCAAAACGGGTTCGTGCGATGCGGCTTATACTGTTCTGGATAAAGCCCGCTTTCGTATCAACATATTCTCCCAGCGCAACAATTACTCCATCGTGTTGCGTAAATTAAACACCAAGATTCCCACTCTTGAGGGACTGAAACTGCCAGAAATTATTTACCAGATTCCCAAGGAGAAAACAGGCTTGGTCCTGGTAACTGGCTCTACTGGCTCCGGCAAATCCACCACCCTGGCCGCCGTCTTGAATGAGTTTAATCGCACCAAGGCCATTCATATCATCACTCTGGAAGACCCGGTTGAATTTGTTCATCCCCATCACAAGGCAACTTTCAATCAACGGGAATTGGGGACCGATTTTGATAATTTTTCCAGTGGTCTTCGTGCCGCCCTACGCCAGGCTCCCAAAATAATTCTGGTCGGTGAAATGCGCGATCGCGATACGGTTAAAATTGCCTTGAGCGCCGCGGAAACGGGCCACTTGGTGTTAAGCACACTGCATACGGTGGATGCCGGCCAGACCATCAATCGTATTCTGGGTATGTTCGAAACTGAGGAACAGGAACAGATTCGCCTGCGTCTCGCTGATACTTTACGCTGGGTGGTCAGTCAACGGTTGGTGCCTAAAATTGGTGGTGGACGTCACGCCATGCTGGAGATCATGGGCTCCAATCTTCGCACCAAGGAAAGCATTGTGCAGGGGGAAAATGAGGGAAAAAGCTTTTACGAAATCATTGAGTCCAGCCAGTCCTTCGGTTGGCGGACATTCGACTACTCCGCGCTGGAAGCTTTCGAGCAGGGAATCATAACGGAAGAAACTGCAATGCTCTATTGTTCGAAGCGCGGCCCGGTAACCCGCGGCATTGACAACTTGAAGAAGTCCCGCGGCGAAAGTACCACTGAACTTAACGGTTTGAAAATGAAAGAGGCACTAGGCATCGGCAAGTCTGCCGCACCACCCATACCCGCCACCCTTAAACTAAAATAATCTATGGCCGAAGAGTTTGATTTTATCAGCGCAACGGACAAGCCTGCATTGCTGGCCTTTTCCACACCCGAGTGGCTCGAAACTGCCAAAGCTGCTCTGCACGAACTGGGCTATAAAGTCCATACAGCGGCAACGCATAGTGACTTTGCCACGCGTTTCAGCCAGATTCGTTATCAAGTCGTAATTTTGGAAGAATTGTTTGCTGCAAATTCCCTGGCTGAAAATTCAACTTTGCAAGGTCTTCAGGTAATGCCCATGCAACAGCGCCGACATGCCACGATCATTCTTTTCGGCAGCTCCTTCCAAACGTTCACACCCATGCAGGCGTTTCAGCAGAGTGTTCACGCCGTGTTGAATGTCTCGGAGATTTTTCTTCTAAAGCAACTTATTGAGAAGGCCGTCAGCGATAATACTTTCTTTCTTCACAGTTTCCGTGACGCCCAGGCATACGTTCAGTCCAACCGGGCTTAAGCTGATTTTAATCATTTCGCCGTTCAATATGGATGAATGCCGGGTTGTCGCCAGACTGAAACTCCCGCATAGTATTTCCAGATGGCCATGAATCGTCTGGATCAAGCGTTGGTTGAACGCGGCTTATGCGAAAGCCGTGAGAGAGCACAGCGTGCCATCATGGCGGGCCAGGTGTCCATCAACCAGCAACCCGCGCGCAAGCCGAGCGATCGCGTCCAACCACAAGATGAAATCGCCCTCATCGCGGGTGAAAAATATGTCAGCCGAGGCGGTCTTAAACTCGAACATGCCCTGAAACATTTCCAAGTGGACCCCACCGGCCAAACCGCCATTGATCTGGGTGCTTCCACGGGTGGATTTACTGATTGCCTGCTCCAGCACGGCGCGGCCAAAGTTTATGCGGTGGATGTCGGACACGGTCAATTGGCCTGGAAACTCCGCCAGGACACGCGGGTTGTAGTCATGGAAAAAACCAATGCACGCGAAGTGACTTCGGCCCGGTTCCCCTCGCCTTTCGTTCCCTTCGACCTTGCCGTCATTGACTGCTCGTTTATTTCGCTCAGCAAGATTCTTCCCGTTGCGGTTGCATTACTGCGAACATCCGGTAGAATCGTCGCGCTGGTCAAGCCGCAGTTCGAGGCGGGCAAGGCTGAAGCAGATAAAGGCAAAGGCGTCATTACCGATCCGGCAATTCACGCAAGGGTATTGCGCGAGTTGGAGGAATTTGTAAATGGACAGCCTTCGATAAAATGGGTCGGTTCCACAGAATCACCATTACTGGGCCCGGCGGGAAACAAAGAATTTTTTGCGTTGATTGAAAAAACTAGCTAAAGCAATTAAGCGCGTGGGACTCATCGGAAACTCGGAAAAGGTTTCCTGCAGTGGATTTATTACCAAGGCTGCCCAAATCATCGCCCGAAGCGGTCGGCAGGTGTGCAGTGATGCTGTTACTGCCCACATGGCTGGTCTGAAATCCAAAATTTATCCGGATACTGCTTCACTGACCAAGGACGTGGATCTGCTGCTGGTCTTTGGCGGCGATGGCACCATGCTCCGGGTGGCCAGTGAAATTGCCGGTTCACGCACTCCCATCTTGGGCATCAACATAGGCGGCCTTGGCTTTCTTACAGCCGTTTCTTCACAGGAGATGCCGCAGGCATTGAAGCAAGTCTTAAAGGGCGAATTTGTTTTGGAATCGCGTGCCTTGATTGAAGTGAATGGCCGCGGTCGAGGACGGCGCATTCAAACGTGCGCTCTGAATGATTTTGTCATCAGCCGCGGAATTGTTTCACGGCTGATCAGTCTGGAGGTCAGCGTTAATGGCGAGTCTCTCACGCGATATCGTTGCGATGGTTTGATTGTCAGTTCACCAACCGGCTCCACGGCTTACGCTCTTTCTGCCGGTGGCGCCGTGGTGCATCCTGCCGCTGATGTCTTTCAAATAACGCCAATTTGCCCGCATACACTTTCCAATCGGTCTGTCATCGTCAGTCTCGATTCGAAAATAGAAGTCAAAGTGGTAAGTCCCAAACCAGAAACCATTCTCAGTGCTGATGGTCAGGGAATAACCGAAATGGCGGCGGGCGATGTGGTCACGATCAGCCGCAGCCGGGATTCCGTTCGTCTGCTGCATTTGCCGGGAAGTTCCTTTTTCGAAACCTTGCGTCGTAAACTGCACTGGAGCGGAGCTAACGTATAACCATGGTTCGACTTAAAGACATCGCAGATCGCGCCGGAGTCTCGGTCATGACCGTATCCAAGGTGATGCGGAATGCTCCTGACATTTCCGCCGCCACCAAAGCCCGGGTAAAGACGCTCGCGTTGCAAATGGGCTATGTGCCCGATTCCACCGCCCAAAGTCTTCGCACCCGCACCAGCCGGTTTTTAGGCGTGGTCATTTCCTCGATTACCAACCCTTCATTCGCTCGCGTCCTGTTGGCCATTGAAGAACGTGCCCATGAACTGGGCTTTGATATTATTCTAGCGCAGACTCTGAACAAGGAAGAGCGTGAGGAAGCCTGCATTCAACGCCTGATGGCCCGGCGTGTGGATGGAATATTTATTTCCCCGGTTTACCGGTTGAGTCCCGATGCTCCTATTTATCAGGCACTCCAAGCACGCAAAACTCCAGTGGTAATTCTAGGCCACGCCGCTCCTTTCTGCCGTCAGTTTGCCAGTGTCGAAAGTGATGACATCCTGGGCAGCTATGCCATCACTCAACATCTGCTCCAATTAGGTCACCGCAATATTGCATTCTTTGCCGGTCCACACGGCGCGCCGTGGTCACAGGAACGATTTGAAGGTTACCGCCGGGCCTTGCGCGAGTCTGGGTTGGAAGTGGATGACCGTTTGATTTTTCAAGCTGGCAATAGCATCGAAGATGGTGCCAAAGCCGCCTTGCAGTTCATGAATGAAGCCACCAGCGCGACGGCGATACAGGCCGTTAACGACCTCGTCGCCATCGGTTGTGCCAATACACTTCTCAACCAAGGCATCAAAATTCCGCAGGATCTCTCCGTGGTTGGTTTTGGCAATATTCTTACCAGCGAATATTTTCGTGTCCCGTTAACGACCATACGGCAACCCAAGTTTCGCCTGGGCTCAGCCGCCATGGATTCCATGATGAAATTACTTCAGGGCGAGCGGCCGGAAGTTAAGCGGTTAAGGGCTGAAATCGTGGTTCGCTCCAGCACGGCTGCACCCGCAAAAGTCCAACTCGCCTCGCCCGCCCAAGCTTAACTTTTCGTTGGCACTTGGTATGCTTCTACCTTCAAGGTATGAAGCGCATACTTTTAATCATCGGTGTAGTAACTCTGCTAGTTGGGATTGGTTGGGCGGTTCAATCAATCAATACTATTCGCGTAAACGCCAGAACGAGCCAGTTTAATGAGGATGTTGATAACCTCTTCATCGCTCTCCAACAATACAAGGAGCGAGTCGGCAGCTACCCTGTGGGCAGCAATATGGACGTAGCCAAGGCCTTACAAGGCAATAACTCCAAGAACCTGATTATTCTCGTTGGTCGTAAAAAAGACCTGAATAGCAAGGGTGAGTTTGTCGATCCTTGGGGAACAGCGCTTAGAATTTACTTCGCGGGCGAAGGTGTCATGGTCCGCTCAGCCGGTCCAAACAAGAGATTTGACGACAGCACTGCCCAAAATCAAGACGATTACTATCGTTCAAATTAGGCAGTCGCGGCGGGGAGAAGTCATCACTTCGACTTCTCCCAAGCACAAACAAACATTCCATTCCCGCCCACTTCCTGGGGCCAGAACCAAAGTTGATCGATTGTTGTGCCGGCAGCCATCGGATTCATCAATGGATGGATTTTTAAATCAGGAAATTGTTTCGTGATGGCTTCCGCTACTTCCGTGGTTTCTGCATGGGTCAACGTGCAAACGGAATAGATCAACCTGCCTCCGGGTTTCAATACCGGCACAGTATTACTAACCAGTCGTTTCTGCACTTCACTCAGTTCCCGTATATCTTCAGGAGTCATCGTCCAGCGTGCATGCGGGTTCCGTTGCCAGGTTCCGAGTCCGCTGCAAGGCGCATCCACCAAAATTCCATCGAACCTGGTTTTCGTGGGCAATTTTGCGCCACCATCCCAAAGCGCTGAGCGATAGTTAAAAAGTTTAGCGCGCGCAGTCCGTAACTTGAGTTTCTTCAAACGCCAGTCAGCCCGGTCACTGGCCCAGACCAATCCCTTGTTTTGCATCAGGTCACAAATATGAAGCGTCTTGCCGCCTTCACCCGCACAGGCGTCCCACCACGTGTGTCCGGGCGATGGAGCGCAGGCCAGACCGACCATTTGGGAACTGATGTCCTGCAATTCGAATTCGCCCGCGTGAAATTCCGGCGTGCGAAACAAATCCTCGGTCCCTTCGTAGCGCAATACGTCTGCGAGCGGACCATCACCGGCAATCCAGCACTCACCCAATTTTTCGGCGAGTTGCTTGCCCTGCCCTGGCCGCGCACGCAACCAAAGTTTTGGTTCCTCTTGCAATGACTTCAACCAAGCCGGAGAAACCTTCACATGCTCTTTCGCCCATGCTGGTACGGCTTGCGATAGTTCTGCTTCAGGAATGCTTTGCGGATCATTCTGAAAGGAGCGTTTTAATTTGCGGGCGTTACGCAATTGTTGCTCCATTGGCTCCTTCCGATTCAGCCACCCTAACCAACGGTAATAGGCAAATACCGTTTCACTGACAAACCGGCTATCATCGCGGGTCATGCCCTTTTGCCCGCGCAACTCCTCGCGCAGCACCATGTCCGCAGGCCGCTCGCGGTTCGCCCGGGCAATGACTCGCTCTGCAATCGATAGAAGTTGTTCGCTCACTTGTAAAAATATGCCCGCAAAACAATGAATGCGAAATGTTTATTCGCAAGCTTACGCTTTGCGGGCAGGTTGATTATCTAGATTTATTTATGGCGTCGCAACCAACTGCCGCAGAACGTAAGGCAGGATGCCGCCGTGCTGATAGTAATCGATTTCAATCGGCGTATCGATGCGGCAACGCACCTGGACATTTTCCACCTCACCGTTGGCGCGGGTGATGCGCAGAGTCAAGTCCTGTTGCGGCTTGAGATTCGCATTCATGCCGAGCACGTCATACGTTTCCGTTCCGTCCAATTTCAAGGTCTGCGCGCTGGTGCCTTCTTTGAATTGCAACGGCAATACGCCCATGCCTACAAGGTTGGAACGATGAATACGTTCGAAGCTTTGCGCCACGACAACTTTCACTCCGAGAAGATTGGTTCCCTTGGCCGCCCAGTCGCGTGAGCTGCCGGTGCCGTATTCCTGTCCGGCGAGAACGATGAGTGGAGTCTTTTTCTCCGCATACTTCATCGCCGCATCGTAAATGCTCATGCGCTGACCCTCCGGTTGGAGAACCGTCACACCGCCTTCCACACCGGGAACCATCAGGTTCTTGATGCGGACATTGGCAAAAGTTCCACGGACCATGATCCGATCATTCCCGCGACGCGAGCCATAACTATTGAAATCAATTACCGGCACACCTTTCTCTTGCAGGAAAACTCCTGCCGGCGAACTGCCTTTGATGGCACCCGCTGGACTGATGTGGTCGGTAGTGACTGAATCGCCAAAAATGGCCAAAGGACGCGCCTGCACAACCTCATTAATCGGATGGGTCTGCAACGAGAACTCCGTAAAGAAAGGAGGCTCTTGAATGTAAGTCGATTTTTCGTCCCACTGATAAAGATTGCCGGTGGAAGAAGGAATTTTGTCCCAGAGCGGATTCTGCGAAGAGAAATCCTTGTACATCTGGCGGAAAGTATCCGCGCTGAAAGAAGATTGCAGCATGTCGCGCACTTCCTGCAACGTCGGCCAAATGTCGCGGAGGTAAACATCCTGACCCGCACTGCCCTTACCGAGCGGTTCCTTGGACATATCAATATTCACACGACCGGCAAGCGCGAAGGCGACTACCAGCGGTGGGCTCATCAGAAAGTTCGCCTTGATGCTCTGATGCACGCGCGCTTCAAAATTACGATTTCCAGAAAGAACAGAGGCCGCAACGACATCATTACTGACAATGGTATCTTCCAAGCGTGGATCAAGGGGCCCGGAATTGCCGATGCACGTGGCGCATCCGTAACCGACAATTTGGAAGCCCAAACGATCAAGGAACGGCTGCAATCCGCTATTCTTTAGATACTCACTGACCACTCGCGAACCGGGCGCTAGTGAAGTCTTAACCGTGGGATTGACCTGCAGACCTTTTTCCACAGCCTTCTTCGCCAGCAATCCTGCCGCAAGCATGACGCTGGGATTTGAAGTGTTGGTGCAAGAAGTGATAGATGCGATTAAAACATCTCCGTGTCCAAGATCGGTATGCTGGGCGGGCTTGCTATCCGGAAGAATCTTTACCTGGTCCGGGGTGGGACGGTTATTCATCATTTCCAGCTCAGAGGTGGCACTGGTATTTCTTTGACTGGTATTGGAACCGCGCGTGCCAGCGGGAGCTGTATCGGAAGCCTGTTCGCCGCCACCGCTGATGACTTCGGGGCTTACCGACGGAGTTCCAAAATGTGTGGCAAATCTTTTTCCCAAATCTGCCACTGGTTTGTTATAACCATTTTCCTGAACTGTTTTTTGAAACAAGTCATTAAACTTGTCCTTTAAGTCAGGAAGGTTGATTCGGTCTTGCGGGCGTTTTGGACCAGCAACACTGGGTGTCACGTCATTGAGATTCAATTCGACCACCGTGCTGTAGTCGCACTGACCTTTGCGTGGAATGCCGAACATTCCCTGCGCTTTGAAATAATTACGGAAAGCGTCAACCTGCTCCTTGGTGCGTCCCGTGGAGTTAAGATACTGGCAGGATTCCTCATCAATCGGGAAGAAGCCCATGGTGGCGCCATATTCAGGAGCCATATTGGCAATGGTTGCGCGGTCAACAACCGGCAATGCGGAAGCGCCTTCGCCAAAGAACTCAACAAACTTTCCAACCACCTTGGCCTTGCGCAGCATCTGAGTCACGGTCAGGGCAAGGTCGGTCGCGGTAACACCTTCCTTCAACGAACCCGTCATATGCACGCCGACGACGTCAGGGGTCAGGAAGTAAACGGGTTGTCCGAGCATTCCCGCTTCGGCTTCGATGCCGCCGACGCCCCAGCCCACGATGCCCAAACCATTAATCATGGTCGTATGAGAATCGGTGCCGACCAGACTGTCCGGATAATAAACCCCGCTCTTGTCCGACAGCACACCCTTGGCGAGGTATTCCAAATTCACCTGGTGGACAATGCCGATGCCCGGCGGAACAACCTTGAAAGTGTCAAATGCCTGCATGCCCCACTTAAGAAATTGGTAACGTTCGCGATTACGCTGGAATTCAATTTCAATATTCTTGCGCAAGGCATCGGCACTGCCGGCGAAGTCCACTTGAACAGAATGATCCACGACCAGGTCAACCGGCACGAGTGGCTCGATGATTTTCGGATTTTTTCCAAGGCGCGCCGCGGCAGAACGCATGGCAGCCAAATCGACCAGCAACGGAACGCCGGTGAAATCTTGCAACACGATACGGGCTACGATAAAAGGAATTTCCTCAGAACGCTCCGCCGTTGGCTTCCAATTGGCGAGTGTGCGGACGCTGTTTTCAGAAACCTTTTTCCCATCGCAGTTACGCAGGACGGATTCCAGCACGATGCGGATGGAAACCGGCAGGCGGGAGATGTTACCGACTCCGGCCTTTTCGAGAGCGGGCAGTGAATAGAACGAGCCCTGTTGGCCATTGCCCAAATCAAACTTCTGAAACGAGTTAAATAGGTTATGCGCTTTGTTCATAAATTACTGGCTTCCTCAAGCTGGTAGCGAATAGCCAGATAAGAAAAATGAGGTTTGAAACGGTTGGTGTCAAGCAGGGCGATGAGCTGATACTGTCCTCATTTGATTTCCTCGGGCTTTTTTAGCATGATCCATGGCGACAGAGCAAAAAGCCCGATCACTAATTGAATCAAGGCGACGATCAACCCTGTATAATTCATGTCGCTCCAGTCATTCAGTGAGAACACAATCGCCAAGGTTGCTACACCGGCTATACTCGAAATCAACCCTAATGCAATCCCAACGCTTCTTAACTCTTGGCGTTTTGATTCAAAGCCATAGAGGCTCCAGGTTATAAAGCTAAAAACAAAAGTAGTACAAAAAAGGATAAAAGCCCATATACTGGAATAATATAATTCAGAATCGTCGAAAACCATCACTTCCTCACTTTCGCTACCACCACAATACCAACCCTTACGACCATCTCTGGTGATATGCTATTGTCTTAATTAAGTCCTTTCCTCCGAGCTCGGCGAACCAAGCGAAAAATCATAAAGACGATAACTCCAAATATAAGAAGTTGAGCCAACAAAGTCGGGATACTAACACCAAATTCTCTACCCACGCTGACCATTATCGCGTCTCCGTTGGTTTGAATTGTGGTGTTTGTGGTGTCCACTTCATCCTTTCAATTCCACTGTTATTGCCAACCTTAACCACTGTTGCCGGCGATGTCACGCACGGTATTGCCATCGATGGCAACCGTCATTTAACAGCCCCTGCAAAGCAAAAGGATGGAAGTCGCCTTCCATCCTTGGCTTGAAAACACTTCTGATTACTTCAGCTTGGCCAAAGCATCCTTGACGGCCTGAAAGTTAGGCAGATCTTTCGGCGTCGGAGTCTGTTCGCTGTATTGGATAACTCCATTCTTATCAATGACGAAGGCGGCGCGGGCGGCGGTGTCCCCTACTCCGGCGAGCATCGGGAAAACCACGTCGTACTGCTTGATGACGTTCTTGTTAAGGTCGCTGGCCAGGGTAATGCCGATCTTTTCCTTTTGAGCCCAGGCTTCCTGAGCGAAAGGAGTATCCACGCTGACGGCAACGACATCCGCATTCAGGCCGGAGTAAGAACCGAGGCCCGCCGTGATGTCACACAACTCCGTGGTGCAAACGCCGGTAAATGCCGCCGGGAAAAAGAGCAGGACGGTGTTCTTCTTGCCGAAGTTGTTGCTGAGCTTCACGTCAACCAGGCCGGTGGCCTGTTTGGACTTGAGCGTAAAATCGGGAGCTTTGGTGCCGACAGATAATGCCATAGTTTTATTCGATTAAGGTTAAATCAATTCTGCGGGTGTTTTATAATTGCCGTTGCTGGTGGTGTCAAATGGCGATTGTTGTCGCTTAAGGCGTTAAATCGCCGCCAACACTTCTGCCGCGTGCTCTTCCGGTTTTACCAAGGGCCAGATTTTTTTGATTTTGCCGTCCGGTCCGATCAAAAAGGTCACGCGATAAGTGCCCATGTATTTTCGGCCCATGAAAGATTTCTCACCCCACACTCCGTAAGCTTCAACAATCTTTTTATCTTCATCCGCCAAGAGTGTGAAAGGCAACTTGAACTTCTCCACAAACTTATCGTGTGACTTCACCGGGTCGGGACTCACCCCGAAAACTACGGCACCCTTCTTTTTGAAATCAGCATATGAGTCGCGGAAGGCACAAGCCTCCTTGGTGCAACCCGGTGTGTCATCTTTAGGATAGAAATAGAGGATGACATTCTGACCTTTAAAATCAGCCAGCGAAATTTTGCCGCCGCCATTTGTAGAGACGGTAAAAGTCGGCGCCTTATCTCCTTCTTTTAGTTTTAGTTCCGGTTCTTTAGCCATGATGCGCGCAAATGTGGATTAGGCAGGGAGATTTTTCAACAAGTTGATTCAACTGATTTGGTCTGCGGGATCATTGCTCAGCTTTGGGAGAACTGCTCGGGCTGGCACTCAACTGACGCATTCCATCCCAAGCGTAGAGAAAAAAGGAGCCGAAGGTGCAAATCGCTGTTCCCCAAATCAGGAATGGAACGAATGATTCCTTCCACTTCATTAACAGCCAGATAACGGTGGCCATTTGGAATACGGTTGCCATCTTACCGAGAATGCGCGGACGCACTACCGCTTTGCCGCAAGTCACCCGGATTAGCCCCCAGCCCATCAACAGCAAAATATCGCGACTGATAAGACCAGCCGTCAGCCATAAGGGAATGGTGCTGAGGTAGGATTGATTGGTGAAGCTCAGCAAAACAATTCCTGAGACGAGCAGCATTTTATCACCCAAAGGATCGAGAATCGCACCCAAATCGCTCTTTTGATTATAATGGCGGGCAATATAGCCATCCACCCCATCGAGAATCGCTGCCACGGCAAAGGAAAGAAGTCCCAATATCCGGTGCATTTCAACGCCACTTTTATAATAATAAAGAATCTGGATGATAAAAAAGGGTATCAACAGAATCCGGAGAATTGTGATTTTGTTGGCGGTGGTCATGCCCTTAGAAGGATACTCAATAAATGCCGATGGGATTGTCAAACTTCTTTGCGATCAACCGATTCAAGTTCTCAAAATATCATTTTATGCATTTATAAACAGTTTAAATATTAAACCTGCCAAGCCGCTCGCAATCACCACGGGAATGACATCCCATTTCCATTTGATGATGCCAATAAACGCGATGGCGCTTACCGCCAGAGCAAACCAATCCAGACCACTTTTTACTGGAAACAATACGTGCAACCCAAACCAGACGGCGAGATTAAGAACAACGCCCACAACGGCGGCTGTGACGGACGATAACGCAGTAGTCATTTTCACATTGCCACGGAGTTGCTCAATGTGAGGCGCACCTAGGAAAATCCAGAGGAAACAAGGAACAAAGGTTGTCCAAGTGGTAATGAATGCGCCTAAGGTTGCGGTCAGCAGAGGTGTGAGCGGTGCTGAATGATTCCAACCGCCGAGGAAACCCACGAACTGCAACACCATGATAAGCGGCCCCGGAGTTGTTTCCGCCAGACCGAGGCCGTCAAGCATCTGCGGTGCGCTAAGCCAATGATATTGCTCAACCGCTTGCTGGGAAACGTAAGGCAGCACAGCGTACGCGCCGCCAAATGTCACCATTGAGGCTTTGCTGAAGAATATCCCTTCCTTAAAGAGCGTATGGTCTCTGCCCAGCCAGAGACCGAGTAGAATAACCGGTGTCCACCAAAGAATGAGGGATACCGAGATGACCTTCATGGCACGCCTCAAAGAAGGTTTGGTATGAGCAGCGGCTTCGGCTTCATCACTGATGACGGTTTTTTCAGATGCATTTCCATGACCGCTAATTACGAGAAATTTATTCTGCCAGAACTTGCCGCCAATCAACCCCACCAGAGCCGCGATCAAAATAATGATGGGGAACGGCACTTTGAAAAAGTAGATGGCCACGAAAGCCAACGCCGCCAGCAGGAACATGGTTTCATTCTTGAGTGCCTTTTTGCCAATGCGTATCACGGCACTGGCTACGATGGCCAGCACTGCCGGTTTGAGGCCATAGAAAATGGCGGCGATCCAGGGAACGTTTCCGAACTGAACATAAACATAACTGAGCGCCCACAGAATAAACATCGAAGGAATGACAAACAACGCTCCCGCCACAATGCCGCCCCACGTTCGATGCAGAAGCCACCCGACGTAGATGGCAAGCTGTTGAGCTTCGGGGCCGGGCAGCAACATACAATAGTTGAGCGCATGCAGGAAGCGCGATTCACTGATCCACTTCTTTTTGTCCACCAACTCAGTATGCATGATGGCAATCTGGCCGGTCGGCCCGCCGAAGCTGATGAATCCAAGTTTCAGCCAAAAGAGAAAGGCTTCACGGAAGCTGGGATGTTTGGTAGGTGATTCGCTCACAATATCGAGACGATTAAAGTATAGTTAAAAAAATTCGGGTTTCTAGATTTATATGCCCGGTGAATGCTGTTTGTGACGAAAGGTGCCAATTTTGTCAGAACTTATTCTTCGGTTATATTTTCCTGCAAAACAGATTTGCAGATTTGGCCGCAATGCGTAACCTCTTCCGTCCCGCAGCAATGCGGATTAATTTTTGACCGTGGAAATTGGATAAATGCAGAACATCGCCCAACCATTGCCCTTTTTGGACCGCCTGCCGGAACGCAGGCCCAAGGCGGCTTGCACTCTTGGCATCATCGGCGGCGGCCAACTCGCCAAGATGATTGCACAATCGGCTTTGCAATTTGGCTGCGAGGTGATTGTCCTCGAACGCAATGACCACAGCCCTGCCGCCAGTCTCGCCCGGGAAAAGGTTATCGGTGATTGGGACAACCCCGAGACGCTGCTCGTCCTTGGCACCATGGTGGACGTCGTCACATTGGAGAATGAATTTGTGGATGCTGACAGTTTGGCAGCACTGGAAAAATTTGGTTATCCGCTTTGGCCCACGGCCGGAACCATCCGGATAGTTCAGGATAAACTGTTGCAAAAAGAGGCGCTGGCAAAAGCCGGTTTGCCCGTGCCGGGATTTAAGTCTGTTCTCGATCAAGCTGCGATTACTGAAGCTGCCAAGGAGTTTGGTTGGCCGATGGTGTTGAAGAAACGCCGGAACGGCTACGATGGCAAAGGCAACTTCACGTTGCGCTCTGCGGCAGACATTGAACCGGCTTGGAAGCAATTGGGTGGAGATACCAATGCACTATATGTTGAGGCATTTTGCCCCTTCACGCTCGAACTGGCGATCATGATCACGCGCAGTCGAACCGGAGAGACGGCCAGCTATCCTTTGGTTGAAACCATACAGCACGATCACATATGTCATGTGGTCAAAGCTCCGGCTTCGGTGTCGCCTGAAATAACAACGTGCGCGGTGGAGATTGCCCGCAAGGCGGTGGAAACCGTAGGTGGTGTGGGCACGATTGGAGTGGAACTTTTCCTGACCAAGGATGGCAAGGTGTTAATCAATGAAATGGCACCGCGCGTTCATAACTCCGGGCATTACACAATTGAAGGGTGCGTTTGTTCGCAATTTGAAAATCATGTTCGGGCTGTTCTCGGCTGGCCATTGGGTTCCACGGCCATGCGCGCACCAGCAGCGGTGATGATTAATCTTCTGGGTGCCGCCAAAGGATCGGGAGCACCATTGGGAATTTCCAAGGCCCTCGCAGTTCCCGGAGCGCACGTTCATGTTTATGGCAAAGCCGTCAGCGCGCCGGGACGAAAGATGGGGCATGTCACGGCATTGGGCGAAACTATGGAACAGGCTTTATCAACTGCCCAGCGCGCGGCAGATTTGATTCGTTTCGGAGGAGAAGCATGAAGAAATCCATCAAGCCACTCATTGGTATTATCATGGGCAGCGATTCGGACTGGCCGATATTGAAGGCTGCTGCTGATGCCTGCACTGAATTTGGTGTGCCGCATGAAGTGCGGGTTGTCTCTGCTCATCGTACCCCGATGGATATGTCACGCTATGCTCGCACCGCCCATACGCGCGGCTTACAGGTTATTATTGCAGGTGCGGGGGGGGCTGCACACCTGCCCGGCATGGTTGCCAGCCACACTCCATTACCTGTTATAGGCGTGCCGATCGAAACTAAAGCCTTAAAGGGCTTGGATTCGTTGCTTTCCATTGTCCAAATGCCTGCCGGTGTGCCGGTGGCTACTGTTGCAATTGGCAATGGCCGCAACGCCGGTCTGCTTGCCATCAAAATTTTAGCTGGTCAAGATTCGAAACTTCGGGCGAAAATAGTGGAATTCAAGGCACGCATGGCAAAAGAGTCACGTGCCAAGAATCGCAATCTGGTTCGTTAGTGTCGGATCATATATATGCAAAGGCTCATTGATGGGGTTCACCGATTCCGGTCTGAAGAGTTTGGCCGGTATCGCAAACTTTTTAAGAGACTTTCCGAGAACGGCCAGGACCCGCACACCCTTTTCATCACCTGTTGCGATTCACGCGTATTGGCAGAACTGATTACCCAAAGCAAACCGGGAGATCTTTTCGTAGTCAAAAACATTGGTAATATCGTTCCTCCGGCCAATGTGTCCGGCAGCACTAATTCGACAGCCGCCGCGATTGAATTCGCAGTCGAGGTTTTAAACGTTAAGGACATTGTCGTGTGCGGCCATTCTCAATGCGGCGCGATTCGGGCCATGATGGAAGGACTTCGCGGGGTGGAAAAAATGCCCCATCTGACCGAGTGGTTGGCGGTGGCTGAACCTGTCCGCAAGCTGATGCAGGCAAATTACTCAGACCTTACTGAACCTGAGGCACGCCTGACTGCTGCCGCCCAGGAAAATGTGCTCTTTAGCCTCGAGAATCTCCATACCTATCCTTCCATTGAAGCACGTCTGGCCAATGGGTCGTTGCACTTGCATGGCTGGTTCTTCAGGATAGCCACTGCGGAACTTTACGCCTACGACCCGGTAAACAAGCAGTTTGCGCCTCTGGTTGAATCTTCCGTCGAAGCCTGATTTATCGGTTAATTTGCCCCGAATTTCCACGTCCTGCTGCCTTCCATCTCTAATGTCCACAATGTGGACTGTGTCTCAGTGCTGCATACAACCCTGCGTTGAAAATTCATTTTGCAGGTTAAAATATGCGCAAATACAGCCAAAGTGGGTGCCTCATTCATGTTTGAACTGTCCAAAAGTTGGCCCGTCCCATGCTATTCCTAAGGCAAGACTCTTAATCACGAAGACAAAACAACCAAAGGTAAATCAGAAGGGATTATGGATAATAGGAACCTGACAAAAATCATTGGAAGCACAAGTTCACTGTTTGTGCTATTGACGGCTGTAAACGGTTGGTCTTGCGGAATAGGAGGCATAAGTATTACCAATTTGCCGACCTTGGGCGGTTCGGCCCTGCAAATCAATGCCATGAATGCCTTGGGACAATTGGGGGGCTTTTCTAATATCCCCGGAGATACATGTGCCCACGCTTTCTTTTATGCCAACGGTTCTCTTCAAGATCTCGGCACTTTAGGCGGCAGCGTCAGTCAGGCCAGGGCAATCAATAATGCCGGACAGGTGGTGGGAGACTCTAATTTACCTGGCGACACCAGCAGTCCGCACGCTTTCTCCTTTAGCGGTTCCACGCTGCTCGATCTGGGAACACTAGGCGGAGATTATAGTTCAGCCAAAGTTCTCAATGAAGCGGGTCAGATTGCGGGTGAGTCCACCGACATCAATGGTATTACTCATGGTTTCCTTTATTCGGGCGGCAGCATGATTGATCTGGGCACCTTGGGCGGAGATTATAGTTCCGCCATCGCCATCAACAATTCAGGGACCGTGGTGGGTAATTCCTATACGACCGGCAATCTGGAGTTCCATGGTTTTTCATACAGCAATGGAACCATGCTTGACTTGGGCACGCTCGGAGGAAATTACAGCTCTGCCAGCGCCATCAACGATGCGGGCCAGGTTGTTGGCGAAGCCTCCCTGCTCACTGGTGAGGTGCATGCCTTCATTTATTCGCAAGGCATCATGAGTGACCTGGGCACCTTGGGCGGCACGTTCTCGAGTGCCAAATCAATCAATAGTGTCGGACAGATAATCGGCACGGCTTCAACGGCAGGTGATGCCGAATACCACGGCTTCATTTACGGCAATGGCACGATGACTGACCTGGGCACCTTGGGCGGCAACTACAGCACGGTCCAAAGTTTCAATAGCCTGGGTCAGGTCGTTGGCGATTCCGCTACCATTGCGGGTATTTCCCACGCCTTTCTTTGGAAGGACGGAGTCATGAAAGACTTAAACGCTTACTTGCCAGCCAACTCGGGATGGGAGCTCAATGGAGCGTTCTTCATCAGCGATGCCGGCCGCATCGTGGGTTATGGTTCTTATAACGGCAATACCACATGGTACTCACTGGATCAGTCGGAAGGCAGTAACTTACCGGTAGCCGTTGCCGGGCCTGATCAAACGGTTGGTTGCAATGCAACGGTGACCTTGAACGGCAGCGCTTCCACGGGAGAATCCCCCTTGATCTATCAATGGACCGAAGCAGGCCATGTCCTGAGCACCGAGGTCACGCTCGTGGGCAGCTTTGACCCGGGCAATCACATCTTCACACTGAAAGTGACTGATGCCTGCGGTGACTCTGCGCAAACTAACGTGGTTGTCCATGTCGTTGACCAGGGCGAACCGGTGATCGTCAGCGTCCCAGGCTCCATCAAGGTATCTGCCGATGCTAACTGCAATGCCGTAGTTCCTGATGTGGCGTCCAAAGTCGTGGCGACCGATAACTGCAGCCTGGCCAATCAATTAGTCATTACTCAAAGTCCCGCTGCGGGAACCATTGTGGACAAGAGCCAAAATGGCATCATCGTGACGGTAACTGACCTGGCTGGCAATCATACCTCGACCAACGTTTCCTTCAAAGTTGTGGACAAAACGGCCCCGGTGATTAAATCCATTACCACCACTCCGAGCATTCTTAATTCGCAATCAAATAATAAAAAAGTAAACGTCACCCTTTCAGTAATCGCACTGGACAATTGCGATGCTGCTCCCAAAAGTAAAATCCTCTCAATCACCTCGAATCGCTCGCGAGAATGTGATGACATCGAGATTACAGGCAATCTGACGGCCAAACTTGAAGTGAAGAACGATGACGGTTCTAGTCCGAGAGTTTATACCTTCTGTGTTCTTTGCACCGACGCTTCGGGAAATAGTTCCAAAGCTACCACCACACTGACTGTTTCAAAAACCGCAGCCAGACGCTAAGCTTCCTCCCACGCTCAGCCTCTTGTGAACTATCCGGGTTCACAGGAGGCTGTAGCGCGTACTGGGAGGACGTTTTAAAGGAAAGAAGGCAGCCTAACCCATCTTCGTAAGCGCCTGGTCGAAACGATGCAGAACACGCTCTTTTCCCAGCACCTCAATTAGATGGTAAAGACTTGGTCCAACCGTCCTGCCAGTGCAAGCGAGGCGGACTGGATGCACCAGAACTCCGACTGAAACGCCAAGTTCCGCAGCCACCGCTTTAAGGGTATTATTGAGCGTGTCCGCATCGAACTTGGTGAGTTGGGCGTAAGCGTCGCGCAATTTTTTAAAACCTGGCTTCAAGGTGGATGGAAAATCCTTTTGAATCATCTCTCCATCCAACTCGATTTCATCTTTGAAATAAAAGTCGGAAAAAGTCGGGAGCTCCGAAAATTGTTTAACCTTCTGTTTGGCGGTATCCAAGGCGGTCTTCACATATTCCAAATCATATTTATTGGTATCGATGCTCACTCTCGCCAGGGCATGCACGGCCAGCTCGTGAAAACGATCTGCGCTCATTTCCTTGATATACTCGCCATTAAGCCAATGCAGCTTGTTCAAATCAAAGCGCGCGTTGTGGCGAAGAATCTGCGGCAGGTCGAATAGTTCGATGACTTCCTTGATCGGCACTTTTTCACGATTGCCCTTGGGCGACCAACCAAGCAGGCAGAGATAATTCACCACGGCTTCAGGCGCATAACCCTCCTCCAAATAAGTCATGAGTGAAGCGCCCTTGTCACGCTTACTCATTTTGGATCCTTCAGGATTCAAAATCAGAGGAATGTGAGCGTACTTGGGCGGTTCAACGCCGAATGCCTTGAACAAGGCAATATGCTTGGCCGAGTTGGTCAGATGATCCTCGCCGCGAATGACGTGCGTGATTCCCATTTCCAAATCGTCAATCACATTGACCAGGTGAAACACCGGCTGACCGTCGGAGCGAACAATGACAAAATCAGGGTCCAGCTTTTCACGGTCGGTTAGTTCGCGCGTTACATTCCCGACAACGAGATCGGGAATCACCACCGGCTCGCGTTGCATCTTGAATTTTACGGCGCCTTCATGCTCGTAAGCGAGACCGCGTGAAAGGAGAGCTTCCACCCGGCGGCGATAATTCTCGCCACGCTGGCTTTGGAAATAAGGGCCGCGATCTCCTTTGCTGGGGCCGGTGGCATCGCCGCTGATGGGACCTTCGTCCCAGTCAAGCCCAAGCCAGCGCAGGCCATTTAGAATGACTTCCACGGCTTCCTGGGTATTGCGCGCGGCATCGGTATCTTCGATGCGAAGGACAAACGTGCCGCCGGTGTGGCGGGCATACAGCCAGTTGAATAACGCCGTGCGGGCTCCACCAATGTGAAGAAACCCGGTGGGACTCGGGGCGAAACGTACACGAACTTTCATTTCAGGATTCGAATTCAAATTATTAATTTCCAAAGCCACCCCAAGGTAATGTTGCCCTGCCCTTGCTGGCAAGCGTTCCTATTTGGGATTCAGTTGCTGTAATACCTGGCATAACGCAGAAAGCCTTGGCGTGGGAACTCCCGCCTTTTGCGCCTGCCGCAATGGTTCGAGAAACAACGTCTCCAGTTCCAATGGTTGACCTCTCTCATAATCCACCAATGTCGAGGCGGTGTATGCGCCCATGTTGCGCGTTCTAGCGATTTGTTTGTCTGCCGCCGAAGCAGATAGTTTTAATCCCAGGGCATTCGCCGCCGCGATGACTTCCATCATCAATTCTCGCACTAACTGCTCCCAACGCGAATCAGCCAGCAACTTTTCTGTGGTCAGGCACGGACCTAAATTTGTTCCTGCCGGTACGTTGCCACTGACCGTAGCATCGTATCCTGCTGCGCCCGCCACGCCCAAGCCATTGAATGGGATGTTCCAGATAAGTTTTTCCCAATGTGCGCTTTCCAGATTGTCAGTGACTTTGCAAGGCACGCCAGAATTTCTAATAAGCGAAGCAATGTCATGCGTGCGCGGTTCAGGCCAGCGATTGTACTCGCCCATCACAATCGCGCCGTGAGCCATATGCTGGATCACTCCGGGTTCAACGCGATTTAGACAAACAAAACAAAGCCCTCCCAAAATCTTTTCCTCGCCGAATGACCGGGCGAGTTGCGTTTCATTTCCAAGGCCGTTTTGCAAAGTAAGAACTGCCGTGGCGGGGCCGACCAAAGGTGGAAGCAATCGTTCGAACTGATCATTTGCCGTGGTCTTCAATCCAATCAAAACAAGATCACAAATTCCAATGTCTTCAGGTGTTTTGGCGCACTTGGGTTGGAACCGAAAATCTCCTTCCGGACTTTGCACCTGAACTCCCTTGCGCCGGACGGCGTCATAATCCGAACGCAACAGGAAATGCACTTCCTGCCCTGAATATCCCAGCTTGGCGCCATAATAACTTCCCAACGCGCCACACCCAACCACGCCAATTTTCATATATGCGTTAAATATGAGACCGGAGACAGACTTTTCAAGCTGGAGTCAGGTGGACAATAAAAAAAGCACTCTGAAGAATCAGAGTGCTTTAATGAAAAACGGCAGATTACTTGGCACCGAGGATTGCGTCCTTGGCAGCCTTGGCAACGCGGAACTTCACAACGCGCTTGGCCGGAATGTTGATCTGTTCGCCGGTGGCAGGATTGCGACCAATGCGGGCTTTGCGGTTAACCAGGACCAACTTGCCCAAACCAGGCAGGGTGAAAGTGTTCTTGGCGTTCTTGTAAGCCAGTTCAGCAATATTATCCAGGATTTGAACAGCTTGTTTCTTGGTGATGCCATTCTTGTCAGCGACTGCCGCTGCCAATTGAGACTTTGAGAGTGCTTTAGCCATAGTGTGTTTTGGTTATTGTTGATTATTAAAGTCGTAAGACTTGGCCGTATTAAAGCCTGTAAAATCGGGTGCGCAAGCAGAAAATTACACTTTTTTCTCGTAAAATAAGGCTTTATTGAAAAGGCATGCAGCACAGGCTTGACCTTCAAATGCCATTTCCACAACATGCAAGCCAATGGCTCTCTTCACAATCGAAAGCGAATTCCGTTATGAGATAGTCCGCAAGATCTTTGAAGGCGGAATGGGGATGGTTTATGAAGCCGAGCAGCATGGCACCCGCGACTTCGTAAAGCGTGTTGCGATCAAAGTGGTGCGTCAAAATTACACCGACCAAAAACAGTTCATTGATAATTTTGTCGGCGAAGCCAAGTTGGTCGCCGATTTGATTCACACTAACATTGTCCAGACGTATCATTTGGGCGAAGTGCGGGGCATGTTCTTTATCGCGATGGAATTAATTCGCGGCGTCAACCTGGAGCAATTTGCCCAGCAATTGAGCGATAAACGGCGCGTTCTTCCCCGGGAACTGGCGGTGTTCATCACCAGTCGCATTGCGCGAGGACTGGCTTACGCGCATGCGAAGACTGACAAGGACGGGCGGCCATTGGGCATTGTGCACCGCGATGTCAGCTTCAAGAACATCATGATCGCTTTTGAAGGGGACGTTAAGTTGACCGACTTCGGCATCGCCAAGGCAAAGGGATTCCTGCAGGACAATGAAGGCGAAGTAGTGGCCGGGAAGGCTGATTACATGAGCCCTGAGCAGGCGGATTTCCAAATCACGGATCGCCGCTCGGACCTGTTCTCGACAGGAGTTGTGCTCGCCCATCTGTTGCTCGGTTATAATATTTTCAAAGGAGCGACGCCGGATGAATCGCGTGATCGCATCATGACTTATGTCATTCCCGATTTCCGTCAACTGGACAAACGGGTGGATGACCGGCTCAATGAAATTTTGCAACGCTCACTGGCGCGCAACCTCGATCAACGCTATTCTACCGCTGACGAGTTGCTATATGATTTGGAGCACTACATTTATCATCAGGGATACGGTCCGACGAATGAAACCATTGGCCGGTTCATCCGCGAATTGTTCGGCCAGGGCACTCCCCAACTCATTGACAACGTCAAAGCAGGCGGACAAGCACTGGAGAATACAGTGCGCATCGACGCCAAGTCTTAAAACTTCATGAAGCGTTCTTCCTCCGTCGTTAAACTGGGGCTGCTCCAGACTACGTGTTCAGCTGATCCGGCTGCCAATCTGAAGAAGACATTGGCCTTTGCCGAACGGGCTGCCAAGCAAGGTGCCCAGATCATCTGCACCCAGGAGTTGTTCCGGTCACAGTATTTTTGCCAATGCGAAGACCATGAGTATTTTAAACTCGCCGAACCAATTCCCGGTCCAAGCACGGCGGCATTTCAGAAGTTGGCGAAAAAGCATGGCGTGGTGATTATTGCATCACTGTTCGAAAAGCGTGCCTCGGGTCTTTATCACAATACAGCGGTGATTATTGATGCCGACGGGTCGGTGTTGGGCATTTATCGGAAGATGCACATTCCGGATGATCCGCTGTTTTACGAGAAATTTTATTTCACACCTGGTGACTTGGGCTTCAAAGCCTGGCAGACGAAATACGGGAAAATCGGTGTCTTGATTTGCTGGGACCAGTGGTATCCCGAAGCGGCGCGCCTCACAGCGATGCAAGGGGCGGAAATTCTTTTCTATCCCACCGCGATCGGCTGGCATCCAAAAGAGAAAGCCGAGTATGGAACCAACCAGCATGGCGCATGGGAATTGATCCAGCGCAGTCATGCGGTGGCCAATGGCTGTTATGTTGCGGTGCCAAATCGCATCGGTTTGGAAAAGCCGATTGGTGGAGATGGGTTGGAATTTTGGGGCCAGAGTTTTGTCGCTGGCACGTCGGGCCAAATCCTCTCCAAAGCCAGCGTGGACAAGGAAGAGATTCTCATCGTGCCGGTGGACCTGAGTAAAGTGGATGTCACACGCACACACTGGCCTTTCCTGCGTGACCGCCGTATTGATGCCTACGATGGTTTGACCAAGCGGTTGATTGATTAGTTAATTTCCCTCAAATGGCATTGGCATGGATCACCGGTGCAAATGGATTAATTGGGAATTATCTTGTTCGCACTGCCGCCCAATGTGCACCTGACTGGAAGGTTCGTGGGCTAACTCGCGCGGATTTTGACCTGACCGACTTTGATACTCTCCGCCGTGCCTTCAAGCAGCAGAAACCTGACCTAGTCATCCATTGCGCAGCCTTGACGAAAAATCCGGTGTGCCAGGCGAATCCTTCGTTGGCGAAATCGTTAAACGTGGAGGTTACCAAAGAACTGGCGGGATTGTCCGAGAATGTTCCCTTTGTATTCTTTTCAACCGATTTGGTTTTTGATGGTCGGCAAGGAAATTACTCAGAAGGCGCGACGGTAAATCCTTTGAGCGTCTATGCCGAAACCAAAGCGGTTGCTGAGGAGATGGTGTTGCGTAATCCAAAACACACGGTTATTCGCACGTCGCTGAATGGCGGAACTTCACTGACAGGCGATCGGGGGTTTAACGAAGAGATGCGCCGAGCTTGGCAGGAAGGA
>JAQGPC010000312.1 GCA_028293285.1 Pedosphaera sp. | reverse complement strand
TTTTATCACGCCGGTTGGGCGGACAAGTTGCAGTATGCCTTTCCGGGACGCAATCCGCAGTCGTTGGGCGTAGTAGGGCAAATCATTCCGTGGAATTTTCCGTTGCTAATGGCCGCGTGGAAAATTGCGCCGGCGTTGGCCTGCGGCAACACCATTGTGATCAAGCCGGCGGAGACGACCAGCATCACGGCGATGCGGTTGGCGCAGATTTTTCAGGAAGCAGAATTGCCGGAGGGCGTGGTGAATATTGTGACCGGCGCGGGCGAGACCGGCGCGGCCATCGTTAATCATCCGGATATCAACAAGATTGCTTTCACCGGTTCCACTGAAGTTGGCAAAATGATTGCCAAATCGGTCGCGGGTACGGGCAAGAAGCTGACGCTCGAATTGGGCGGCAAGGCCGCAAATATAATTTTTGATGATGCGCCGATTGATCAGGCGGTAGAGGGAATCATTTCCGGAATTTATTTCAATCAGGGGCATGTCTGCTGCGCGGGTTCGCGTTTGCTGGTGCAAGAGGGAGTTTTTCCGACGGTTGTTCGCAAGCTGCGTGATCGCATCCAGACGTTGCGCGTGGGTAACCCGCTCGATAAGAACACCGACATTGGGGCGATTAATTCAAAGCTGCAGTTGGAGAAGATTCGTGAATTAGTGCAGAGCGGCGTGGATGAAGGCGCGGAGTTGGTGCAGCCGACTTGTGAGTTGCCGCAGAAGGGTTATTGGTTTCCGCCAAGCTTCCTTACAGGTGTGACTGCTTCGCATCGCGTGGCGCAGGAAGAAATTTTTGGTCCGGTGTTGAGTGTAATGACGTTCCGCACGCCGGAAGAAGCTGTGGAACGCGCGAATAATACGCCTTACGGTCTTAGTGCCGGGGTTTGGACCGATAAAGGCAGCAAGATTTTCAAGATGGTCAACAAGCTGCGTGCCGGTGTTGTCTGGGCGAACACCTATAACAAGTTTGATCCAACGAGTCCGTTCGGAGGCTACAAGGAAAGTGGTTTCGGACGCGAAGGTGGCTTGCAGGGATTGGCGGCGTATTTGAAGCTGAGTTGAGTTGCCAGCCTGCTCAGAAATTCCTGATCGACCCATCCGGCATGATGGTATTGGAAAATTTGGCTCCGGTGAAAGTGGCGCCGTTCGTTATTGCGTTGCGGAAATTCGCACCGCTCAAGTCCGCTGAGGTAAGAATGGCTTGAGTCAGATTGGCATTAGTCATCGTCGTGCTTAGAAGATGTGCGCCGGTGAAGTTGACTTTGGCTAAATTCGCGCCGTTGAGATTGACTTGAAGGAAGGCCGAGCCGCTGCAATTAGCATTGCTCAGGTTCGCGCTGCTCAGGTTGGCGTTTATCAATAAGATAGAGCTTAGATTGGTGCCATGGAGATCAAGGCCGGCTCCACCCTGATTCAGTATCTGCCAGGTCAGGCGTGATTTTGTATCAATAATGGTTGTGCCGTCCAATAGTGTTCCCCGGAAATCAACAAATGCGAGATTGGCTCCGGTAAAATTCGCGCCGCGGACATCCGCATTCTGAAAGTCGGTATTGTTCAGGTTCGCACCGTTTAGTTTGGCCCCGCTTAAATTTACATTGGTTAGTGTGGCGATACTGAGGTCTTTGTTGGTCAGGATGGCACCGGGTGCGCCATTGTTTACAATTTGCCAGATGAGCCGCGGTTTGGGATCCATCTCCGTGTTGGAATCCAAGATCATTCCTTTAAAAACGGCAAAATCGAGGTTGGCACCACTCAGGATGGAAAAGCGGAAGTCGGTATTGCCCAAGTCCGTGTTGAAAAAGCTCGCTAGCCCAAAATCACCAAAGCCGCCATCCGCCCCCCGAAGATTGCCGCCGTCAAATATGGCACCAAGAGCTTCCACGCCGAAAAGGTCCGCGCCGGTTAAGTTGGCATTGCTCAAATCGGCATTGCGCAGATCTGCGCCGCTGAAGCTTGCGCCCGTCAAGTCCGCCTGGGCCAGATGAGCGCCAAACAAACTGGCGCCAAAAAAATCCGCGCCTGACAATTGACCGAAGTCAAGTTTCACTCCATTCAGTTGCGCGTATTCTTTTTGAATGATGGAGGCCACGCGATAATTTCCGCCGCTCGCATTGGAATCCACCAAGCTCATCGCCTGGTTGAGCGAACCGGTCAGCAAGCCGCCGATCGGAGTCCAGGTTTTTAAATCCGTGCTGCGTTCAACTTGAAACTGCGGGATTATAAATAGATCACCAACGGGAGTGGCTGACTGCGCCCTCCAAGTGATGGCTACGCCATTTTGGTTGGTGGGAAAGAGCGAGACTTTGAAATTGCGTTGGGCGTTCGTCGTCAAGGCAGAGCCAAAAAGGAAGCTGAGCATCACCACGAAGCGCGCACAAGATTTAGTAAGGTTTGGAATCATGGCAGCGCGAGAATGCGGTAAAACCTGGTGCTATTCGTGCCTGTGGACAAATCAGTTTTCGACGCATTGTTTCCGGTGGCAGTTACATCACCAGAAAGGTCAATCCAAACAGGATCCTCCAAGTTGGCCTTATACTGCAGACGATAGGTTTGTCCAGGAATGGAACTCCAACCGAGCGTCGTCCCACTGGCGGTTGCGTTGAATGAACTGACATTCAAGTCCACTGCAGTGACCGTGAATGTTTTTGTGTCATTTTTATTTGGTGTTCCGTTGTCGGTAACAATGATGGTGACGGAATTGGTCGTTGCTCCAGGAGGGCCGGAGGGAACCCATAAAAAAATTCCATTGGTGGAATTGATGCTGGCGCCGGGTGGCACGGGTGCGCCCAGACTGAAAGTCAAAGTTTGTGCGGGGATGTCCGCATCCGTAGCGGTAAAGTTTAAGGTCAGCAATCTTCCTTTAAGCACCATCAAATTGGTCATGGAACTGAGATGCGGGGGCGTGTTTGTGGCCAGCGAGAGCGAATTGGCTGGATCTGAACCAAAGTCGAGTTCATCGCGATCCAGATAGCCATCCGCATCCCGATCGATCCCAATTCGTTTTCCCGTGCCCCTGGGCACCAAGGTATAAGTTTGTTCGCTGCCCACACTGGCAAAGGCACGCAATGCAACAGCGGTAAAGGTTTCTGATTGCCGGTCGGAAAGGAATTTTGCGGAGGTTCGATCAAAGAACCAACCGCGCGACAACCCATCTTTCAAACCTTTAACCACCAAATCAATGCGGCTCGTACTGGAATTCGCCAAGGTGACCATGGTATCAATCAGAGTAACCTGAGCAGGACTGTTAATGGTGATTTGCCGGCCGACGCCTGCTTGAGTATCCAGACTGGCAAGCCCGGGCGACCGATTAGGGTCGGTCAGAGAGCCGGGAATTAAATCTGAGCCGCTGAAAGAAACCATAAATGCCACCATGTCCGCCGTGGCCTGGTCATTGGTAAAGGCAAAACTATCCTGCACAAAGCGGGTGAGCGAATCGACGCTGCCATCGTGAGAAAAACCAAATCCGGCGCGGCTAGTCGTGCGGGTGAGGTCCATCCCCATTTTGTCGAACATGTTTCGGAGTTGGGGAATTTTGAAAGGCAGATTGGAAGATCGCTCCAGTTGCAGCATTGCCGCGTGATGGGAAGAATTGGTGCTTAAGGGGAGTTGCAGCCATTGAAAGCCATTAAAGCGCATGTCGGTGCCGACGCCGGTCGGAAGCGTATGACAAATAATACAACCGGTGGCGGTGGTAAGCCGAAAGGCAGTCTGACCGGACTGGGCATTCCCATTTGGCAGAGGCGCGCCATTGGTCAACGTGCCTCGACCCAAGGCAAAGTGGCCGGGCAGGGGCAGGTTTGTTGAGAGTGAGTTGTCCAATTGGCGGAATGGATTTGGAGCGAAGCGAACGGTTGCCAGAAAGCTTTTGAATTCCTGCATTTCATTCGTGGTCAGTGCGGTCACTGCTCCTTGAAGATTGGTGAAGGTGCCATTGAATTCCTCCAGGCCCTCCTTGTCGCCGCGCCAATGAAAAGGCTCATGGCCTATTATATCCTGCAAGGTCTGGGTGACCATCGGGCCTTTCATCGGATGGAAATTGTTGGTTACGGCAGGCGGCGGGCTGAGGAAATTAAAGGTTGAATTAATGAGCGTGAAGGGTTCGGTCTGATCGCCTAAATCCCAGGCGAGCCGGTCAAACCGTGTATCCACATGGCAGGAACCACAGGCGATCTGACCCAGGCCGGAGGTCTGGTGGGTGTTATAAAGATGCGGCCGTCCGACTTTGATAACCTGCGGCGTGGGATCGAATAGCGGCAATGTATCCACTACGGTCTCGCTGATCGTGTCCACGGTGGAAATACTGCCGACAAATCGATTGTAAACAAATAACCGGTGCCGACTTTCATCCAATGCCAGTCCGGTCGGGCCTTGGCCTAAATTGATAGAGGGGTTTAGTCCGGTACGATGTCCTTGCGCGTCGATAATTATTAGATTGTCCGAGCCAAGCCCGGTCACATAACCGCGACTGCCGTTGGAATTCCAGACGATTGCGCGCGGGTCGCCGATGGATTTCTCGCGTTCAGCTTGCGAGACTTGCGGCGTTTGATAGGAGAGATGAGAATTTAAATCCAGGATGTTATTGGTCAGATTTAAGGGATCGACCTGGGCGAGGTTCACCCGGATGAAAACTCCATTCAACACCGGTTGGTAGCGGACGTTATTGATGGCATCCGTTCCCACCACGCTAATTTTCCCTGAAGCGGGATTTACCGCAATGGCCATGCAAATGTTCATCAGCCCGCTTGCGTAATTGATGCCGAAGTTCGTTGCGTCGATGATGGCCAGGTCATGGTCCGGCATGTCCCAGTTTGGCAACCGACCGGTGAAGGCAGCGTTTGTGCCCCGGATAAACTCCGTCCAATCTCCCAGGTTGTCATCCATCCACCTGCCTACACTGTTCTTTTTTACAATGAGACCAACGCGCGGCGGTGCAGCGGTGGAAGTTAGCGAACTGATGGCCGGACTAAAGTTGGTTCCGCTATTCGGCGGCGGGTTTTGTCCGCCTGAGGGCGCGTTGGGGAAATTGATGGGGCTTGGCCGCGGCAGGGCAGTCAATGGTGAAACTCCAGTACCGATAATTGTGGAGGCATTGCCCGACTCGAAAATGGCCACATAGACTTTTGAGCCATCCGGGCTCGTCGCCATGGCCCGGGGCCGGTTCCCATCAATTACCAGATTGGTCACCACTTGGAAGGTTGAGGTGTTGAAGATCTGAACCAGGTTTGGCTGCCCGCAGGAAATGAAAGCTCTTTGCGGAGTGCCTGCGAAAACGATGTCTGAAGGCTCGTTCGAAGTAGTGATGCTATTCACCACCCGCATGGATGGAAGATCCACAATGCTGATGGAATCCGAAATGTAATTAGCCACCCAAAGTTCGGTGCTGGTCCTGAATCGAACCGTGACCGGGTCCAAACCGACTGGAATATTTCCCAACGGGAGCAGTTTTCCGGAAGTAACATCGAAAATTTCAAGCCGGTTGTCCGGCAGATTGCAGACAGCCAATTTCGTTCCATCCGGACTTAAATCGACCGGATGCACGGGAGCCGTTTCCCAATTGAAAAAGTTTGTGGTGGTAATCTGGCCTGGACAAAGGGCAGTGGCCCAAAGGTACAGCCCGGATGCGACAGCCAAAAATTTGGTGCTCCTGTTCAATCGTAATAATTATTTTGGGGCGTTTCTCTTGAGGGATGTGTTTTACCTTCAACTGGCTTTGAGAGTCAATGTGCGTTTGATGGCACAGGCATCAGCAAAAGGGCATCATACCCGCAATGCCAACGGCGAGAGCGATAAAGCATGCAGAATGGTGCAATACGCGAAGGTGAAAATTTAACCCCCGCCCAGATAGGCGCTTTTGACTTGCGGATTTTGGCGAAGGGCGGCGGATTGGTCTTGCAGGATGATGCGACCGGTTTCCAGAACGTAACCGTAACGGGAGATTTCCAAAGCGAGATTGGCGTTCTGTTCCACGAGGAGGATGGAAATGCCTTGTTGCTTGTTGATCTCCACGATTTTTTCAAAAATAGTTTTTACGAGCAGGGGCGCAATGCCGAGTGAAGGCTCGTCGAGCATCAGGAACTTGGGTTTGCTCATCAATGCGCGGCCGATGGCCAACATTTGTTGCTCACCGCCCGAGAGGGTGCCCGCCACCTGCTTTTGACGTTCCTTTAAGCGAGGAAAAACGCTGAAGACATAATCCATTTCCTGTTGGATGCCCTTCTTGTCTTTACGGAGATAAGCGCCCATTTGCAGGTTTTCCAGCACTGTCAGGTTGGCAAACACCATGCGCCCTTCCGGAACGTGGGACATGCCGAGTTTGACAATCTGATGGGCGGGCATATTGGCGATGTTTCGGCCTTGATAAAGCACCTCGCCACTTTGTAATTTCAACAAACCGGAGATTGCCCGCAAGGTCGTAGTCTTGCCCGCTCCATTTGCGCCAATCAACGTGACGATATCGCCCTGTTTGACTTCAAGTGATATGCCCTGCAACGCAGTGATCGCGCCGTAGTTGACCTTCAAATTTTTGATCTCAAGCATGGCCAATCAGATTTTTACTTCTTCTCCGAGATAGGCTTCGATGACTTTTGGATCTTTGCGCACCTCGGTTGGAGTCCCTTCGGCAATTTTCACGCCATAATCGAGAACGGCGATGCGCTGGCAAATTCCCATGACTACTTGCATGTCATGTTCGACCAATAGCACGGCAATTTTATATTTGCCCTTCACGAACTGAATCAGCTTCATCAACTCGACCTTCTCAGTGGGATTCATTCCGGCGGCCGGTTCGTCGAGCAATAAAAGCCTGGGCCGCGTAGCGAGGGCACGCACAATCTCCAGTCGCCGCTGATCACCGTAGGGGAGGCTCTTGGCCGGTTCATCACGCAACCGGGTCAGGCGAAAGATTTCCAGCATTTCCATGACCTGATTCGCAATCGACTTTTCCTCATTCAAGAAAACCTTTCCACGGGTCAAAGCATGTGCCAGCCCGCTTTTGACATGCAGATGAAAGGCCACGCGCACATTATCGAAAACCGTGAGCGAGGGAAACAGCCGGATGTTCTGGAAAGTGCGCGCGATGCCGTGGGCGGTGATTTGATACGGCTTTTGCCGGAGGAGCGACTGGCCATTGAATGAGATTTGACCTTCGGTGGGTTGATAAACCCCCGTGATAAGATTGAAGACAGTGGTTTTACCCGCGCCATTCGGCCCGATGAGGCCCATCAAATCGTTTGGACCAATTTGGAGATTCAAGCCCGACACTGCCGTCAAACCGCCGAAGCGGATGGTGCAATTCTCAACTTTGAGCAAGGCGGATTGTGAATTTTCGTTCGACATCACACTTAAGAAAGCCAGCCATTCAAGCCTTGGCCATGGGACCTTTTTCTCCCGCGCTCACTGAGAGTTTTTTCCGGATGGTAAACAAGCCTTGGGGGCGGGTCAGCATCAGAACAATCAATAGCAACGAATAAATCATCATTCGGTATTCAGCAATGGGACGGAGAAATTCAGGGAGCAGGGTCAGCAATATTGCGGCGAGAATAACTCCCACGGTATTGCCCATTCCACCAAGGATGACCATGACAACGATTTCAATCGATCTGATAAAGTCAAATCCCCGGGGGTCAATTGAGGTTACGGAATGTGAGAACAATCCGCCAGCGATTCCCGCAAAGAAGGCGCCTACCACAAAGGCGATGATTTTATAGCGAGTGGTATTGAGGCCCATTGCTTCGGCGGCCACTTCGTCATCGTGTACGGCCAAAAACCCGCGTCCATAGGTGGAGTGAACCATGCTGATAACAACGTAAACAGTGATGGCAACCACACCATAGGTCCAAAAGAAGTTGGTATAAGGAGGAATGCCATTCAGCCCCAGCGCGCCGCCAAGGGATTCAATATTTCGAAAAATGACGCGGATAATTTCTCCAAAACCCAAGGTCACGATGGCGAGATAGTCCCCCTTCAACCGCAGCGAGGGGATGCCAACAATCAAACCAGCGAATGCGGCGACCAGACCGCCAACAATCAAAGCCAGAAAGAACAGGGCTCCCGCAGCAGGAGTTCCGTGTGAGCCAAGAGCAGCAAAGAACTTGGGTCCAACAAAAAGACTTATAGCTGAGGCAGTATAAGCTCCCACGGCCATGAAACCAGCGTGCCCCAGGGAAAACTGACCGGTATAGCCATTCACCAGGTTCAGACTGACTGCCAGGGTGACGTTGATGCCAACATTGATGATAACCAGCAGATAGTAAGGATCGATCTGGTTGGAAAAGAGCGACACCACCACGCTCAAGGCAATTGCGGTGAGCAGGACCAGTTGTGAGCGGGTGAGCATGGGTTAAACTTTTTCCACCTGCAATTTGCCCAGCAAGCCGGCTGGCCGGAATAGCAGGATCAAAATTAAAATGGCGAAAGCAATGGCATCAGTATAGGTGGAAAAGCGGCTGCCATTGACGAAGGTTTCGATAATGCCCAGCAGCAGGCCGCCCAATGCGGCCCCGGGGATATTACCGATGCCTCCCAGGACAGCGGCCACGAATGCCTTGAGACCCGGCAGAATGCCCATCAAAGGATCAATAGAGGGATAGTTCAGTGCATACAAGATGCCACCGGCAGCCGCGAGGGCTGAACCCAATCCGAAAGTGAAAGAGATGACAACATCATTGTTTATTCCCACGAGCGAAGCGGCTGTGGGATTAAAGGAAACGGCGCGCATGGCCGTGCCGATCTTGGTCTTACGAACAATGAATTGAAGACTGACGAGCAGGATAATGGCTACAATGAAAACAGCCATTTGATTACTGGACATTACCAGGCCATTGCCAAAGGTGAACGTTTTGACTGGAAACAGGGCGGGGAACACTTTGGGGTTGGCGCCAAAGAAAAACTGGCCGGCGTTTTCCAACAGCAGGGATACGCCAATGGCTGTGATGAGAACGTTCAATTTGGAGCGGCTTCGCAATGGGCGATAAGCCAATCTTTCGATGACAATACCCAGGATTGCACAAATGAGCATCGCCCCGGCCAGGACAAGCAACCCACCACCCAAAGATTCGCGGGGAATGCGTTTGGAGATGTAGTAGCCTGCGAAGGCACCCACCATGAAGACATCGCTATGGGCAAAATTGATGAACCGAAGCACGCCGTACACCATCGTGTATCCCAGCGCGATGAGGGCGTAAATGGCCCCCAGCGACAGGCCATTGATGAGTTGTTGGAGGAATTCGGTCAACTACTCAGGGATTGATGGTTTCAACGTACTTAAACTTGCCGTCCTTGACGGTGATAACGACGGCAGCCTTGGTGGCGTTACGATTGGCATCCAGTGTGGTTTTACCAGTAACTCCAACGTAATCCTTGGTCGTTGCGATGGCGTCCCGCAGTTTCGGTCCATCCGTTGTGCCGGCGCGTTTAATCGCGTCCGCCAGGACCATGGCGGAATCATAACCCAGAGCGGCCATGGCATCAGGTATTTCACCGTTGAACTTGGCCTTATACTTTTTTACGAAATCCTGGACCATCGGGGATTCGGCTTCGGAAGAATAATGCGTGGAGTAATAAGTGTTTTCCATGGCTTTTCCACCAATCTGGATCAATTCTTGAGCTTCCCAACCATCGCCACCAAAGAGGGGAAAAGGAGGATTCATTCCTAATTGACGGGCCTGCTGGGTGATTAATGCTGCCTCAGTGTAGTACCCCGGCACAAAAATCGCATCGGGATTGGCTGCCTTGATGGCGGTGAGTTGGGCTTTAAAGTCCTTGTCGCCCCCGCTGTATTTCTGGTCGGCCACAATGGTCCCGCCATTTGCGGTGAATGGCTCCTTGAAATAAGTAGCAAGGCCCACACTGTAAGGAGAGGCGACGTCGGTCAACACGGCGACCTTGGTGGCTTTGAGGGTCTGTTTGGCAAAGTTGGCGATCAGCTTTCCCTGAAATGGATCAGTGAAACAAACCCGGAAGATATAATCTCCCACTTCGGTAACTTTGGGGTTGGTGGAGGAGGGGGAAATCATCGGGATCTGATTTTGCTGGCAGATCGGCGCAGCTTCCAGAGAGCGTCCGGAAGCAACCTCCCCCAGGATGGCAACCACCTTGTCGCGTGAAATCAGTTTCCGAACGATGGTGGCGGATTCGCCCGGTTTGGTCTGGTTATCTTCATAAACCAAGGCAATCTTCTTTCCGAGCACTCCACCATGGGCATTAATTTCATCGATGGCCAGCAAGGTGCCTTTATGAGAAGAATTTCCGAAAGCCGCTTCCTTGCCGGTCAAAGAGGCAAACTCACCGACCTTGATGGTATTGCCATCGGCAGCCGTTTCCTCCGCCGATTTTTTGCAACCAGTGAAACTTAAAATCAGTCCCACTGCGAGTGTCGGCACAAAATAAGAGAACCATTTTTTCATAGCAGTTAGATATCAAACCCTTTTCAGCGGTCTTGAGCCGTCGCTGAAAGGTTAAAACTAGATAAGAAGCCGATGACTTTCAACCACCAAAGCTGGAAATAGATCACCTGCCAATTACCACATAAGGTTTGACGAGGTTGGGTAGTTTTACCTACCGTTCGGTAGGTTCATGCAGAAGAACGGCACCACCCAACAACAGATTCTTGCGGCTGCGCTCAGCAAATTTGCGAGTCGCGGCTACGCAGGCACTTCGGTGCAGGACATCGTGGACGCCGCTCGGGTCACCAAGCCGACGTTGTATTATTATTTTGCCAACAAGGTGGGTTTGTATCAGGCGTTGGTGGACTCAGCGCATGATGAACGCTATCGGCTCATGCAGGAAGCGGTGAAGCGCGGGCATACGTTGAAAGAGCAGTTGGTGGAGATTCTAACGGCGTTGTTTGATTATGCGTTGGGTCATCGGGAGTTGATGCGGGTGGCTTTTGCCACGGCTTTTGCCGCAGCGGAAGAATTGCCGAAGGAATTGGATTATACCGGCAAGTGCAAACGCAGTTTTGAGTTTATGCATTCGCTAATCAAGCAAGGCCTGGCCGAGGGCATGCTGGATCGGCGGTTTAACAGCCAGGAACTGGCAACGGGATTCCATGGTTCCATGAATGTTTATGTCATAAGCCATCTGCTAATGCCGGAATGTACGTTGGATCGCAGGACGGCCGAGCGGGTGGTGCAACTTTTTCTGGATGGCGCCGCTGCCGGTAAGACAATACATAAAGGTTCTGCCAAATCGCGGAAACCTTAGTCCTCTTTAAAATTTATGAATCGAAAGCAAACGATGGTGGTCATGTTGTCCCTAACCGGATTGGTTTTTGCAGGTTGCAAAAAGAATTCGGCGGGCATGATGGGTAGCTATCCTCCGACACAGGTGGTGGCGGTGGAGGCAAAGCGCCAGCCGGTCTCGGAAAATCTTTCACTGGTGGGAACGGTGGCAGCCGATGAGATGGTGGAGATTCATTCGGAGATTGATGGCACGGTGCAGGAGATCAAGTTCGAGGAAGGCAAGCCGGTGGAGAAGGGACAAATGTTGGTCCAGCTCGATCCGACCAAGCTGGCGGCGTCCGTTGCTGAAGCAGAATCCAATTTCAAATTGAGCCAGTCGAACTACGACCGGGTAAAAACATTGCTCAAGGACAACATCATCGGACAACAGGAGTTTGATCAGGCAGCGTCCGTTTATGAAGTCAACAAGGCGTTGTTGGATCGGAAGAAGCGCGAATTAAAAGACACGCAAATTTTTGCGCCGTTCACTGGTGTGATGAGTTCGCGAATGATCAGTCCGGGGCAGGTAATTAATAAAGATAGCAAGCTGACCTGGTTGGTAGCGCTTGATCCGGTAAAAATTGAGGTGAACGTGCCGGAACGGTTTTTGAGCCAGGTTCAAGTGGGGCAGAAAATTGAAGTCACCGTTGCAGCCTATCCCAAGGAAAAATTTAACGGGGAGGTGTTCTTCATTGCCCCGCAGATTGATCCCGGCACGCGCACGGCATTGATCAAAGCGCGGATTCCGAATGCGGATTTCCGGTTGAAGCCGGGGATGTTTGCAAACCTGGATTTGACCTTGAGAATCAAGGAAAATGCCGTGGTCATTCCCGAGTCTGCGCTCATTTTGAATGGCGATAGCACTAGCATCTGCATTGCGGAACAGAATCCAACGAACCAGATGCTGACGGCACAATTTAAAATGGTGAAGGTGGGCATACGCATGGCCGGGCAGGTGGAAATCACCGACGGATTACAAGGCGGCGAAAAGGTGATTGTGGAGGGATACCAGAAGACTCGTCCGGGGGCGCCGGTGAAGCTGGCAAGTGCGGGTGAAAGTAAGTGAGTGAGTGGGGAAGTGGGTATGTGAGTGGCAACCAAGCGTAATGAGCATCATGAAATTAATCAAATATCACTGGGAATTGGATGTGTACAAGCTGGCGGTTGAGGCTGCGATGAAAGTATTTGAACTCACGAAAACTTTTCTCGTTGAAGAACGTTATTCGCTCACAGATCAGGTGAGACGTTCGTCACGCTCAACTTCGGCCCAGATTGCTGAAGCATGGCGTCGGCGTAAATACGAGGGCGTTTTTGTAAATAAATTGAATGAATCGGAAGGCGAAGCTGCTGAAACGCTGGGCTGGCTGGAGTACGGAGTTAAGTGTGGATATTTAAGCCGCAGCTCGGCCAAGGAACTTCATAATATGTATGACTTGATTATCGGCAAACTAGTGATCATGGGCAATAATCCGGCCCGTTGGCTTATGGACAAGAGCAAGGCTTCGCCTGACTCACTCACCCACTTTCCCACGCACTCACCCACTCGTTAACAATGTTTCTTCCACAAATCAGCATTAAACGGCCGGTGCTCACGATGATGATGAGCCTGGCTCTTGTTTTGTTTGGTATCATCGGTTTAAAGCGCCTTCCGGTGCGCGAACTGCCGAATATTGATCCCCCTATCGTTGCGGTGACTACGGTTTATCGCGGTGCCAATGCGGCAGTTATCGAAACAGAAATCACGGAACGGTTGGAGGAGGAAATCAACAGTATTGAAGGCATTAAGACGCTGAGCAGTGAAAGCCGTGAAGAAGTCAGCTCGATTACGGTGGAGTTTAATCTGAATCGCGATATTGACCTGGCGGCGCAGGATGTGCGAGACCGGGTTTCCCGTGTGCGCGGCAAATTGCCCAAGGACATTGATGAGCCGATTATCGCCAAACAGGAAGCAGATGCCCAGCCGGTCATCTGGATTGCACTGAACAGTGATCGGCTTTCGACCTTGGAACTGACGCTGCTGGCGGAGAATCAGATTAAGGACCGGCTGCAAACCTTGAGCGGTGTTTCGCAGGTCGTTATTGGCGGTGAAAAACGTTTTGCGATGCGGTTGTGGCTTGATTCAGAAAAGATGGCCGCTCGGCAGGTGACGGTGTTGGATGTGGAGAAGGCGCTTAAGGAGCAAAATGTTGAGTTGCCCAGTGGCAAGGTGGAAAATTTTGAGCGCTCGATGAGCATTCAGACTTTGGGCGAAATGAAGTCGCCTGAAGAATACAACAACCTGATCATCAAACGCGACGGGGCAACCCTGGTGCGGCTGCGGGATGTGGGTGATGCACGGGTAGGGGCGGAGGATGAACACACCATCGCCCGGTCCAATGGCAAGGCCGCCGTGGGTTTGGGTGTAGTCAAGCAAGCCAAAGCAAACACCATCGAGGTGGCGCACCTGGTTAAGAAGGAATTGGAATCATTGCGGCCTGGCCTGCCAACGGGAGTTGAGGCGTTTGTGGTTTATGACGAATCGGTGTTCGTGGAGAAAGCCATTGATGAAGTCTGGCTGACGCTGGGTATTGCCTTTCTGCTCGTCGTAGCGATCATCTTCATTTTTCTACGAAGCGTTCGCACCACCATTATTCCGGCTGTTGCCATTCCCATTTCCATCGTAGCGACATTCCTCGTGCTGAATGTGATGGGCTATTCCATCAATATTCTTACGATGCTCGCGCTGGTGCTCGCGATCGGCGTGGTGGTGGATGATGCCATTGTGGTGCTCGAAAATATTTTCCGGCATGTGGAAGAAGGCATGGCACCGATGAAGGCCGCTTATAAAGCGATGGATGAAATCGGTTTTGCAATTCTGGCAATTACCTTTTCATTGGTCGCGGTGTTTCTGCCGCTGGCATTTCTTACTGGCCAGACGGGACGACTCTTTGTTGAATTTGCCGTGGCCGTGGCCGGGTCGGTGCTGATCTCGGCATTCGTCGCGCTGACGCTGACGCCGATGATGGCGGCGCGGATTCTCAAGCCGATTGACCAAACCAAACATGGAAGTCTGTTCAATGCCTTTGAACGAGGATTCAAAGCGATGAATAATGGTTATGGGCGGATTTTGCATTGGGCACTGGCTCACCGGATTATCACCATTGGAGTTGGATTGGCTTCCATGGCGCTGACCGTGGTTTTATTTTCATCGCTGGAAAGTGACTTTGTGCCGCAGGAAGACAAGGGGCAGTTATTTAACATTGCGATTACGCCGGAAGGTTCGACCAGCGAATACACGGACCGAATGATGCGGAAGATGGAAAGCATCGTAAAGGATGTGCCGGAGGTGAAGAGTTATTTTACCGCAGTGGCTTTGGGTCAGAGCGGGCCGGGCAAGGAAAACATCGGCTTCATGTTTCTTACGTTAAATGATAAGCGCAAACGTTCGGTGCAAGAGATCGTCAACGGTCCCGGAGGGCTGGGCGGAAGATTTTTTAATGAGGTGGAAGGCGCTTTTTGCCTGCCGCAAATTCCCAAGGCCATCGGTTTCAATATCAATCAGCCATACCAGTTGGTGTTGCAAAGTCCTGACCTGGACAAGCTCAATAAATACTCGGGCGAGGTGGTGAACAAACTTCGCGGCTTGCCCTCCATGCCGACGGCCCGCGCCTTGTTCGAAATCAACAAGCCGGAATTGCAGATTTCGATTGATCGGGATCGCGCGGCGTCGCTGGGGGTTTCCATTGAAGACATTTCGCGGACGTTGCAAATGATGTTCGGCGGATTGGATGTGAGCCGGATCAAGCTGGGCGGCAAGGAGTATTATGTGATGGTGCAACTGGAGCGCAGTTCGCGGTTGATCCCCGCAAATCTGGATCGGCTTTATGTGCGGAGCAGCGATGGCAAGCTGATTCAACTTAGTAATGTAGTGCGCTATGAACCCAGAGCGACGGCCAGTTCCATTTTCCATTACAATCGATCACGCAGCGCAACCATTGAAGCAACGCCGGTGGGCGTGCCCATGGGGACGGCGGTGGCAGAAACTGAAAAGATACTAAAAGAGACTTTGCCGCCCGATGTCCGTTATCAATGGTCAGGCGAAGCCAAAGACTTGCAGGATTCCGGGCAGGATGTGTTGTTCGTTTTGTTGCTCGCGCTGGCGATTATTTACATGGTGCTGGCCGCGCAATTTGAAAGCTTGATCCATCCGCTGACGGTCATGTTGGCCGTGCCGCTGGCTGGGTTGGGTGCGTTTGGTTTGTTATGGTTGCTAAACTATTTAGGGAAGACGGGGATCATTCCACCGATTCCTTCGATGAACATCAATTTGTTCAGTGAAATTGGCATGGTGTTGCTGCTCGGATTGGTGACCAAGAATTCGATTTTGCTGGTGGAATTTGCCAATCAGCAACGTGAAAAGGGAATGAACGCGCGCGAAGCGATGTTCGAAGCGGGGATTGTGCGTCTGCGTCCCATCTTGATGACTGCGCTCTGCACCATTGCGGGAATTCTGCCGATTGCGATTGGGTTTGGCGCTGGTTCGGAGAGTCGTCGTCCTATGGGTGTTGCGGTCGTGGGCGGGATGATTACCAGCACTTTCCTGACACTGATTATTATTCCGGTGGTTTATACGGTGTTCAGTGATCTGGCGAGCCTCTTTAGCCGACGATCCGCGCCGGTGGTTAAAAAAGAAGAGCAGGAACCAGTTGCCGAAGCTTGAATAGAAATGCGGGTGACCGCTTCTAAATGGCGGTCCCATTAATGTTTTGAAATGAAAAAGTATTGTCTTTGCACTTCGATGCTGGCGGCCTTGATGGCGCTGGCGCTGATGTCCTGCTCAAAATCACCAGTTGAGAAACCCAAGGCAGTGCAGGAGGAGAAGGTTCCCGTGACCGTGGCCAAGGTGGAGTTGGTGACGATGGACCGCACGCTTCCGGTGGTGGGCACGTTGTATCCCAAGGATGAAACCACGCTCGGCGCGGAGGTGGAAGGAAAAGTGGAGAAGACACTGGCGGAATTCGGCGACCGACTCAAGCAGGGACAGGAGATTGCATTGATTGATACCACAACTTACGAAGCACTAGCCCGTCAGACGGCGGCCAATCTTGCCAAGGCAAAAGCCAATTCGGTCAACGCAGAACAAAATCTCAAGCGCATCCAGGAATTGAAGAAGCAGAATATTTCATCCCAGAGTGATTTGGATAAAGCGATGGCGGATGCCGGACAATGGGATGCGGAAGTCAAGTCGGCAGAAGCAACGGATGCAATCGCGCAACTCAATCTGGCGCGTTCCCATGTGAAGGCTCCTTTCGATTGCGCGGTGGCCGAGCGGATTGCGACAGTGGGCGATTACATGAAGGTGGGGGCACCAGTGTTCCGGTTGGTGAATGATAACATGCTCAAATATATCGTGCAGGCGCCGGAAAAATATGCCGGGCAGGTGGAGAAGGAACAGTTGGTGACATTTAATGTAGATGCGTTTCCCAAGGAGCAATTTGAGGGAAAGGTTTATCTGATCAGTCCCGCCGTGAATACGGCGACGCGGTCGTATGCGTTTGGCGCACTGGTGCAAAACAAGGAGCACAAATTAAAGGCGAGTTCCTTTGCGCGGGGAGAAGTGATTTTACAGCGCGATGTGCCGACGCCGATGATTCCCATTGACGCGGTGATCAACTTCGCCGGGATCACGAAGGTGTTTGTGATCGAGAATGAGGTGGCGCACAGTCGGCCAGTCAAGGTTGGGCGTATCACACAAGGCCGGCAGGAAGTGTTGGATGGAGTGAAGCCGGGCGAGATGGTCGTGATCACGGGGCAGACCAAGTTGCGTGACGAATCGAAAGTGCGAATTAAAGAAGCAACCAGCGAACCCGCAGCGAAGGAGACAGCTCAAAAGTAAGGCTTCTCCATGGCAGATTCATCTCAACACACTCATCTCCCGCCCACGGCTGAAAAAGGGGTCGGGCTGGCCGACTTGTGCATCAAGCGTCCGGTATTTGCGACGATGATCAATGTGTTCCTCGTCGTGCTGGGCTGGTTTTCGTTTCAAGGGATCGGGGTGGACCAATTCCCGAACGTCGAGCTTCCGATTATTACCGTCACGACGACGTTGCGCGGAGCTTCGCCAGAGGAAATGGAAACCAGTGTCACCAAGCCGTTGGAAGAGATTATCAATACGGTGCAAGGCATTGATGAATTAAGCAGCACCACGCTGGAAGGTGTTTCGGCGATTACGGTACAGTTTCTTTTGGAGCGCAATCGCGACGTGGCGGCGCAGGATGTGCGCGACAAGGTCAATACCATTCTCTCACAACTGCCGCCGGGCACCGAGCCGCCGATCATTGATAAATTCGATTTGGATTCCGTGCCGGTGATTTCAATCAGCGTGAGTGCGCCGCGTGATTTGAAGGAAATTACTTTTATCACGGACAAGCAGCTCAAACAAAATCTTGAGACGGTGCCGGATGTGGGCTCGGTAACGATGGTGGGGGCAAGAACGCGAGCGGTGCAGGTCTCGGTGGACATTGACCGGCTGCGCGCGCGGGGATTGACGATTGAAGATGTGCGCACAGCGTTGCAATTGCAGAACATCGAAGTGCCGGGCGGGCGGGTGGACCAGGGGTCACGCGAACTGGTGGTGCGGACGCTGGGCCGCATGCATGATGTGAAAGACTTTAACGAGTTGATCATTGCCAACTCAGGTGGCCAGCCGGTTTATTTGAAGGAAATTGCCACCGTTTCGGACTCGGTGGAGGAGCCGCGTTCATTATCACGGCTAAATGGAGTCAACACCGTTACACTGGTGGTGCGCAAGCAATCGGGAAGTAATACGGTCAAACTGATTGATGCGGTCAAGAAGCGGTTGGGTGAACTCAAGGCGGTAATTCCTTCAGATTTTCAACTTAATGTAATTCGTGACCAGTCCATTTTTATCAACCGTTCATTGGATGAAATCAGTTTCCACCTTTTGTTTGGCGCAGTATTGGTGGCGTTGACGGTCTTTTTTTTCCTGCATGATTGGCGCGGCACGGTGATTGCCTCGGTGGCCATTCCAGCATCGCTGATTGCCACCTTTGCGCTCATGCGGGCGATGAACTACACGCTGAATAATTTCACGATGCTCGGCCTAGTGTTCGCGGTTGGCATTGTGATTGATGACGCCATCGTGGTGCTGGAGAATATTCATCGCACCATGGAAGAGAAGGGGTTGACCGGCTTGCAGGCAGCGGGCGTGGCGACCAAGGAAATCGCGCTGGCGGTCATGGCCACGACGTTGTCGCTGGTGGTGATCTTTCTGCCGCTGGCATTTATGAAGGGACGGACGGGCATGTTCTTCTCGAGCTACGGTGTGACCGTAGCGTTTGCGATCATGGTGTCGCTGTTTGTTTCATTCACGTTGACGCCAATGCTGGCCTCGCGTTTTCTGCGGCATACCGAGGATGAAAAAGCCCGTGAGAAAAAGGCCCATGGCGGACCGGTGATGCGCTGGCTTTCAGGTCATTACTCCAACATTCTGCGCTGGAGTTTGGATCACCGCTGGGTAGTCGTGATTGGCGCTGTGATTTGCATGGCGTCGCTCTATGTCCTTGGGCCAATGACCAAATTCACCTTCGTTCCACAGGATGATTCGAGCGAGTTTGAGATTGTGCTGCAAACGCCAGAAGGATCAACGTTGCCGCGCACGGCGGCGATTGCCACGGAGATTGAAAATAAACTGAAGGCCATAAAAATCGATGGTCAACAGGCGATTGTTGATACTCTGGTGACGCTGGGCGAAACTTCGGGGCGCGTCGGCAAGGCGGAAGGTAATGTGACAATCGCATCGATTTATTGCCGGTTGCCGCAACTGGGAGGGTTGACATCCCAACTGCTCGGCCATTCGCGCCGCTGGTCGCAATTCCAGGTAATGGGGCAGGCGCGCAAGATGATGGCGGAATTTCCTGATATTCGGGGCAGCGTACAATTGATCTCTCCCATTGGCGTGGCCGGGCGCAATTCAGATTTGCAGTTCAATTTGCTGGGGCCGGAACTGAGCAAGCTGAGTGATTATTCCGCGCAGATTATTGAGAAATTGCGCGCAAACAAAGGATTAGTGGATTTGGATACAACGTTGGCAAATCGCAAGCCGGAATTGCAGGTTCACATTGACCGCGATAAGGCGAGCCAGTTTGGTTTGCGGGTGACGGAAATCGCGAACACGCTGCATACGCTGGTGGGCGGCGATATCGTGGGGACCTACAAGGAAGCGGATGATCAATACGATGTGTGGCTGCGCGCGGATGCGAAGCATCGCGATACGCAAGAAGCACTGGAACAAATCATGTTGAGGACTCCGACGTCGCGCATGGGCGTTGGCAGCTCCGAAGCGCAGTTGGTGCAGTTGCAGAATTTTATTCATCTTAAAGAGGCGCGCGGGCCGAACCAGATTGACCGCTTTCAACGTCAACGCAAGGTGACGGTGGTGGGGAATCTGGCTCCGGGCTATGCCTTGGGAGATGGCGTTAAAAACGTCCAGCAGGTGGTCAGCGCAATGAATTTACCGCCAGATTACCAAGTGGTATTCACGGGGCGCGCGAAACAACTCCAGGAAACGTTCCAGAATTTCATCATCGCCTTTGGATTGGCGATGGTGTTCATGTACATGATCCTGGCGGCGCAATTCGAGCATTTCATTCATCCGATTTCGATCATGCTCGCGGTGCCGCTGTCCCTGCCATTTGCATTGTTGACCATGATTATTCTGCATGAGCCGTTGAACATCTATGCGATCTTCGGCCTGTTCATGTTGTTCGGCATTGTGAAGAAGAACGGTATTTTGCAGGTGGATTATACCAATACATTGCGCGCGCGCGGGATGAACCGTGAAGAGGCAATTCTGCTGGCAAACAAGGTGCGGCTGCGGCCGATTCTGATGACCACGATGATGCTGGTGGCTTCGATGATTCCGATTGCGCTGGGCACCGGCCCCGGCGCTGCCGGCCGTGCTTCGATGGCCAAGGTCATCATTGGCGGACAGATGCTTTGCCTGTTGCTGACGCTGCTCGTGACACCAATCAGTTATTCGATCTTCGACGATTGGGGTTCGGGGAAGTTCTTTACTTTTAACAGGCGACGCAAAAAGTCGTCGGTGAAGCAAGATGCTGCCGGGCTCGCGCCTGAACCGGTGCCGGCGAATAGCAAGAGTATCTAATTTAACTTACGCGAAAGTCTGCTTGAGATATTGGATGCTTTTACTGGCAATGACCTCCGGGCCTTCTTCGAATTTAAAGACTTCCACCGATACATAACCATCGTAGCCGACTTCCTTGAGCGCGGCTGCGATGGGTTTAAAATCAACATCGCCGAAGCCGGGGCCTTTCAAGTTTTTATCGTTCGCGTGGAAATAGGCGAAGCGGGGCCAGGATTCGCGGATGATTTGGGGAATCGGTTTGGATTCCGAAGACATCGCTTTTACATCAAGGATGATTTTGAAATTCGGACTTTGGAATTGTTGAATGAAACGGACTGCATCTTCAGCAGTGTTAATGAAATCAGTTTCGGAGGGGGCGAGTGGTTCTAGGCAGATGGTGACGCCTTTTGCTTCCGCACGTTTTACTGAAGCTTCGAAGGTGCGTGTGGCCCAATTCCAAGCTTGTTGTGGGGTGATGCCGGGCAGGAGGTTTCGTTGTTTGGGTGAGCCGACAATGATGAATTTGCCGCCAATGTCGGCGCAGAAATCGACTAACTCGCAAAAGTAATCGGCGGTGCGCTGACGGATTTCGGAATCGGTATGGTTAAGGTAAAGACCTTCGGTTTGAGCGAGCACCCAATGGATGCCGGAAATGGCAATGCTGGCACGGCGGGCGGCATCTGCGATTTTCAGCCGTTCCGCAGCGGGAATGTCGGTGACATATTTGGCAAGAGTGAAGGGGGCGATCTCGATGGCGTCGTAGCCGGCTTGAACGGCATAAGCCATGGCTTCTTCAAGCTTCCAACCTTGAAAAATTTCGTTGCAGATTCCGAATTTCATTTCACTGGAGTAATTCCTGGCACGACCTTGAACTAGAAAAAGAGTGGGGGCAAGTGTGGGATGGAAAGTAAGCTAAAGATTTTAAGGAAAATTCTTGTGGTACGAATCTTTGTGCGCGATGCCTAAAATCTGCGCTACGTGTGGGAACACTTCCGAAAGCCATTGAAACGGCTGAAAATTCTTTGTTTGGCTTTCCCACCGGGCTGAAGCCGCGGTGTTAATGAGAGTTGGAAGTAGAGCGGAGACTTTGAAGTGTCAGTGAGGGTTGAGAGTGAGCGTAGCTGTGTAAAAATGGCGAAACGGCAGGTTGAAAATCGACGGTACGGCAGGTTTTGAATCCGGCACGGCGCGGTGAGGACAGGCACGGTCTCAGGACATAGGTTACAGTTTCTCAAGCAAACATGGGTGAAGATCGTATTTGGCATGACGACCGAACTGCTGCCCACTTCAACGCAACCCCTGCAATTCTTGCCTCTAAGGGCTTGCATTGAAGTGGGCAACAGTTCTCTAGCAGGTTCATACCTACATTGAAATCATTGGATGTGTCACCTATGTGGTGAGAACGCCCAACAGCTCGCCCTACCCAACCGGTGAGCTACGAAAGCGGGCGTTGCGATTAATACGGGACGCCGGGCAGGTCGTAGGAGTAGGTCATTTCGTTGGTTTCGAATTTGCGGTAGGATTTCACGTGCAGGTCTGCGAACAAAATATTGAGCCGCTCATTGTGGACCGGGGAAGGTGAGCCGAAGAGGGTATCGAGATTGTAATTGTCCGGGTCGGCATCGAAAGCGGGAAAGGGATAATTGGAATCGCCGGACAGAATATATTGGGTCGGTTGCTGAATAATGCGCAGGTTGACGGGGCCGGGGGCGTGGGTATCAACATACACGGCGTGGGAACCTAAAAAATAGTTGAAGGAGGTTTTTTGGGCCTGGCTCATGGGCGGGCAGGTCAGCACGTTGGTATTGTGATAGTAATCCACCAAGGGACGGGTCCAGGGCACAGGATTGGTGCTGCTCCAATCGACGCCACCGTTGGCTTGGGGAAGGAGATCGTTATTATCATCGCCGAACATTTGCATGGCGAGGCCGAGTTGGCGGAGATTGCTGGAACATTTGGCGGTCATGGCCTTGGTTTTGGCCTTGCTCAAAGCGGGCAGGAGCATGCCGGCGAGGATGGCAATAATTGCGATAACCACCAGCAATTCAACCAGTGTAAAAGCGTGAGATAATTTCTTTGCATTCATACCAGCCATAAATTGACGATGAACCGGGCGGAATATTCGATGTAGATTTTAATGTTGGAAAATTATCCGGCCATGGTCATGTTATGCGCGGGAAAGGGGTGCGGGTTATTCAAGGCTGACTTCTTTTCTGGAAAGTACCTGTCGCGATTTAAAGTTCTTTGTGCGACCGGCGATGGAGAAGTAACAATGCTGCCAAAATTTAAGATGGCGATGTATGAAATCTAACTCAAGGTCAAGCCAAGCTTATACCCTGCTGGAGGTGCTGGTGGTTATTGCGATTATTGCCATCCTGGCAGCTTTATTCCTGCCAGCGGTGATGCGGACAAAGGCAAAGGCCAAACGAATCCAGTGTGTCAGCAACCTGAAGCAGACCGGAGTGGCTTTTCATCTTTTCATGCATGACCACAACAGCAAGTTCCCGATGGGAGAATCCAGAACTTCCGGCGGAACACTCGAGTTTGTGCGGGCCGCGTACCAGGTTAATGGACCATCATACTTCAGTTATCGTCATTTTCAGGCGCTATCGAATGAATTGCAAACACCGAGGCTTTTGGCGTGTCCATCAGATACTTCCCGGTGGCCGACTTCCAACTTTACGGAGTTGCGGAACACAAATCTCAGTTTCTTTGTAGCGGCGAATGCCGATTATTCATGGCCAAATTCGATCCTGGCCGGAGACCGCAACGTGACCAACATGATCTGGTTTTCGGCCAGCATTATGCGGATGGACGTAAATACCCGGGCCGGGTGGATGGGCGACATACATTTATTCAATGGAAACGTGCTGTATTCGGATTGCCATGTGGAGGAGTTGAATGCGCAGCGGTTCAGGTTGCCGAATGACAATGCGCCCGTGTTGACGGATTTGATTCTTCCAACAATCAGATAGTTTTTCCATCGGGGCGAGTCAGACCACGGCCACTGTTTAACCTGCCTTCTTAAAACCAGCCAAGTGCATTTCTCATGACCAAGAGTTCAGAAAAATGGCGTATTTCACGCTGGTTTTGCGTGAAGTTCACGCGACTTGACGTTGATTCGAGCGAAATTATGCGAAAAATGGCGCGGCATCGTTTGTGCTGAGAAAGAAAATAGAACCCTTGGTCATGATGAGATTTTCAAAAAAAAGGAACGGGGCGTTTACGTTGGTGGAAATGTTGGTGGTCATTGCAATCATTTCCATTCTCGCGGCTCTACTGCTCCCGGCACTTACCAAGACCAAGGCAAAGGCCCGGCGAATTCAATGTATTTCGAATCTGAAACAGACTGGTCTGGCCTTTCACATGTTTGTGCATGACCATGGGGATCGTTTCCCGATGCAGACTTCGACGAACAATGGTGGAACATTGGAATTTATTCGTGCCTCTTATCAGGCAGGCAATGAGTTCTACTTCGAGTTCCGGCACTTCCAAGCTTTGTCGAATGAACTGGCCATTGCCAAACTGCTGGTGTGCCCGGCAGATATGGCCCGGACACCGGCGGGTGGCTTTGCGGACTTTAACAATAAAAACCTCAGTTACTTCGTGGGGGCGAATGCGGATTATTCCCGACCGAATTCGATTCTGGCCGGGGACCGCAACATCACCAACGCGGGCGCGGGCTCCCGCACGATCGTCCGGCTGAACGACACCACACTGGCGAGTTGGACCAGCGAGTTGCATTTCTACCGGGGAAATGTGCTTTATGCGGATGGGCACGTGGAAGATTTGCGGGGGCTGACGCTGACATTGCCGAAGAATAATGCTCCGGCAGCGATGGATTTTATTTTGCCGACGCTCAAACCTGCTTCCAGTCCGTCCTCCGCCATGACGGATAATAATGCCGCACAGCAGCCGAGTTTTCCATTTTTGAATCCGCCACCGTCGCCACAGAATGATCCTGCACAGCCGGGAAAGAAGGGTGATACCCAACCATCCACGCCATCTTTAACTGCGCGACCAGTGCCGGGGGACGTGCCAGAGAACAACAAGGAATCTTTTGCCTCTGCAATGTTGAAAACCAATGGAGCCACGGTAGGAACTGTTGTTTCCACGAATGCGGTTAAGGCTGAAGTGGCCGAGGTTGAACCAGACTTGGCTGTGGGAGGCCAAAAATTGGCTAAAAAAGCAACCAAATCAAACTGTTGGTTCCTCCTGCTGCTTTTACTGATTTTGTTGATCATTATGGAACTCGTGCGCCGCATGATGCGCAAGAAGGACAAGGAGGAGGCCATCCCGGCGCACGAGTTACCATCTTTTAAAGCTGAGGAGGGAAATCCATGAAACTCCGACCGGGAACGCGCGGGAGTGTAGTTGGGCGGGCGTTCACGGTTTTGGAGTTGATGGTGGTGGTTTTGATTTCGGTGATATTGGTGGGGTTGTTCATGCCTACAGGACATGTAAAAGCCAAGGCAATCAGGATTCAATGCTTTAATAATCTGAAACAAGATGGGATAGCATTTCTCATTTGGTCGAGCGATAACGGCGATAAGTTTCCGATGCAGGTTTCCACGAATCTGGGCGGGGTGAAAGAATTCGCGGGTGGGGACGATGTGTTTCGAACTTTTCAAGTCATGTCCAATGAATTGAGCAATCCCAAGATGGTAATTTGTCCCGCCGATGAAAGGACTTCCGCGACTAATTGGACATCAGACTTCAATAACAGTCGCGTCAGCTATTTTGTCGGTTTGGATGCGAATGCAAGTCTGACCAATAGTTTTTTATCGGGTGATCGCAATTTGAAGAATGGAGAGATGGCACAGAACGGGATTGTGGAATTTACAAAGAACCAGCCTGCGAAGTGGGCCAAAGATATACATGATAGAAGCGGCAATATTGCGTTCGGAGATGGCCACGTGAAGCGATTCAGTTCTACAGAAGTAAAAAATGCATTACGGCTTACTGGCATGACGACGAATCGGTTGGCGATGCCGTGAATCCAGAGTTGTCTGGCAAAAAGAGTTCAATATGAGGGTGAATTCAAAACGGTCCTGTAAGGAGGCGTTTACGATCATGGAATTAATCGTGACCGCTCTGATTGTAGCGACAGTTATGGTTCTCTTTCTCCCGGCACTGGCACGACCAAAACAACATGGTACTAGAATGGAATGCGTTAATAATCTGAAACAAAACTCGATAGCGTTTCGGATATGGTCTGATGACAATGGTGACAAGCTGCCGATGGAAGTTCTCACGAACATGGGCGGGACGAAAGAGTTTGCCGACGGGAGCGAGGTGTTCCGACATTTCCAAGTGATGTCCAATGAGCTTGGCGATCCAAGGATGGTAATCTGTCCCGTGGATCGGCAACGAAAACCTGCCACAAATTGGACCACGGATTTCAACAACATCCATGTCAGTTTCTTTATTGGAAGGGATGCGAAAACCAGCTTGACCAACAGCTTTTTGGCTGGTGACCGCAATTTAAAAAATGGACAAACGGCGCAGAAAGGAATTTTGGAATTCGCAACAAATCAGCCGGTCAAATGGGGAAGGGATATGCACAAGGAAAATGGGGATGTGCTGTTCGTGGACGGAAGTGTAAAGATGCTTAGTTCCGCAAAAGTAAAAGAGGCTTTGGGAGAAACTGGAACGGCGACGAACCGATTGGTGTTTCCATGAAAACTCAAAAAAGAATCGATGTTAAACGGGCGTTCAGCGCGATGGATTTGTTGTTGATGCTGGCCGGGATCGGTTTTCTTTTCGTGGTTGTGATGCCTTCGCTAGTTCCACGGAAGCATCATGGAAGTGTGCGCATTCAGTGCGTCAATAATCTGAAGCAGAATGGGATAGCGTTTCGCATTTGGGCGGATGACAACGGGGATCTTTATCCCATGCAATATCGCGTGAAGGATTTTGATGGGCCGAGTTATGCGAATGAGAAGCAGATGTTTATTTATTTCCAATCGATGTCGAATGAACTGAGTAATCCTAAAATGGTGCGTTGTCCGGAGGATGATAAGCGAGCGGCGTCCACGAATTTCACCACGGATTTTAACAGCAGCCGGGTGAGTTATTTTGTGGGGCTGGATGCAAATGGAACGAATGCGGCTAATCTGTTGGCAGGGGATAGAAACATAACCAGTGGCATTGCGCCGAAGAATGGCATGTTGGAAATCGCGACGAATCAGGTGATCTGGACGAACCAAACCGTAGCTTGGACGAAGAAAATCCACAAAAACGCGGGAAATATTCTTTTTGCAGATGGACATGTGGAGCAGCTTACTTCTTCGAAATTACGAGAAGCTTTGCTGCGCAGTGGAATGGCGACAAATCGATTGGTGTTTCCATGAAAACTCAAAATATAAATGATGCTAAACGAGCGTTCACCGTACTGGAGTTGATGGTGGTCATTCTAATTCTGGTAATATTGATGGGACTGTTGTTCCCAATGCCAACTCGTTCAAAAGGCAAGGCGATCAGGATTCAATGTGTCAATAGTCTTAAATCGTTGGGCATAGCATTTCGCATATGGGCTGATGACAATGGTGATCTTTATCCTATGCAGTGTCGCACGAATGATTTTAACGGCCCAAGTTTTGCGAGCAACAAGAAGATGTTTATATATTTTCAGGTGATGTCGAATGAGCTGAGCAATCCCAAAATGGTGGTTTGCCCTGGCGATAAAAAGCGAACGGTTGCCACCAATTTCACAACGGATTTTAACAGCGGTCATGTGAGCTATTTTATCGGTGCGGATGCAAATGAAACGAATTTCAATGGTTTGCTGGCGGGTGATCGGAATATTACCAGTGGCATTGCTCCGAAAAACGGTATGTTGGAAATCACGACAAATCAGGTGGCATCGACCAATCAGACGGTGGCCTGGACCGAGGAACTACACAATCGAGCAGGGAACGTGCTTTTTGCGGATAGTCACGTGGAGCAGTTGACTTCTTCAAAATTGCGAGAAGCTTTAATGCGCAGTGGAATGGCGACGAACCGATTGGTGTTTCCGCCTTAAGTTTTCCGTGGTGAGTGACCGAAAGGAAAGGAGTAATTATGTTTTTGCGAGAAATGCAATCAGCAGTAAGCTATACCCGTGCAGGCCGGCCAAGTGGGCCACACACCTGGCGTATTTGTGAAGCGTACCTTGAGCAGTTTGCACCGGGCGAATCTTCGCTGTTTCAAAAGATTGGGGAAGCAGGTCATGAATTCGGCTGGACTTTATATTCGCCGGATTCAAATTGAGGCCATTGCCAAAGGGGGTTGATTGTCTTGAACAGAGCGAGTGGAAGTAGATAATCGACACATGGACTTCAAGCGCTCAGGCTCAAAGGAGCGGGTCAGCAAAATCCACGGATTCACGTTGGTGGAGTTGTTGCTTATTATAGTGATCGTAGTGGTAGGAGTTGGGTTTTTGTTGCCAGCTTTGTGGAGGTCAAAGGTCAAAGTCAGGCGCGATCAATGTATAAATAATTTGAAGCAGGCAGGGATATGTTTTCGGATTTGGAATTCCGGTAGCAGTGGTGATTTCCCGATGCAATACTCAACGAATCAAGAAGGTTCAAAAGAATATATACTCGGTGGGAATGCCTTTCGTCATTTCCAGTGTTTATCGAACGAGTTGGCAGATGCGAAAGTTTTGTTTTGTCCAACCGACTTACGAACCCGAGCAACCAATTTTACGTCATTGCAAAATTCCAATGTGAGTTACTTTGTTGCGGTCGACGCTGATGAGACAGTGCCTTCGATGCTGCTTGCTGGAGACCGTAATTTGATGACGAATGGAATTGCAGTTGATACAGGGTTGGCTGCAGTAAAAACGAATTATGTTATGGACTGGACGGAAAAGATGCACAATGGGCAAGGAAATATTTTATTTGCGGACGGGCATGTAGGGCAACTTGATAATATGCAGTTACAGGAAGCGTTGATTCACACTGGCACGAATATGAATAGGCTGGCAATTCCATGAAGCTTTTTTATACGGGACCGGTCATTAATGCGGAGATGTTGGTGATGATGCTGGAGAAGCATGGCATCGCGGCGACGCAGGAATTTGAAGATCTGAGTCTGCCGGATGACGGGGATTTGAATCGGTTGGCGAGGGTATTGGTGCCGGAGGCGGAGTATGAGCGGGCGCATCGGCTGTTTTATGCGGAGAGGGAAGATGAACTCTGAGGGCGGAAGTCGGAGGACGGAAACCTGAGGTCGGAGGACAGATCGGGAAAGCCGCAGTAGAACAACCAGAGAATCACTCTGGATTCTGGGGTTCGTCTCCATTATATTCTGCCGATATGTTCGATGTCATCAAACCTCAGTTGATCAGTGTGACGGATAAACTTGCGCATTTGCGGAGGTTTCTTTGACGTCCCTAACGTACAAAAACGCTTAAGCGAGTTGGACGCCTTGATGGCGGGCGATACTTTTTGGAACAATCGCGAGCAGGCGCAAAAGCTCATCGACGAGGCGAATACGCTTCGCAAGAGAATCGATCCACTGATTAAAGCTGAAAAGCAGGTGGAGGATTTCCAGGCGATGGTGGAATTGGCGGAAGGAGAGTCGCAATCCGAGCAGACGAAGTATGAGAAGGAGATGGAGCGCGATCTGGCGGTGTTTTCCAAGGAGTTGGAAAATCTTGAACTAAAGGTTTTTCTCAACGGGCCGCATGACAAGAACAACTGTATCCTAAGCATCAATGCGGGAGCGGGTGGGACGGAATCGTGCGACTGGGCGAACATGCTGTTGCGGATGTATCAACGCTGGGCGGAATCGCGCGGGTGGCAGGTGGAAGTGACGGATGCGCTGGCGGGGGAAACGGCGGGGATCAAAAGCGCAACGTTGTTGATAAGCGGCGAGAATGCGTATGGCTTTTGCAAGGCGGAGCGCGGGGTGCATCGGTTAGTGCGGATTTCACCCTTCGATTCCAACAAGCGGCGGCATACGAGTTTTGCGAGCGTGGATGCGATTGCGGAACTGGAGGAGACGGAAGAGGTGGCGATTCCACCGGATGAATTTCATGTGGATACGTTTCGCTCCGGCGGCAAGGGCGGGCAAAACGTGAACAAGGTGGAAACGGCGGTTCGCATCACGCATATTCCGACGGGGTTGGTGGTGGCATCGCAGACGCAACGTTCGCAACATCAGAACCGGGCGACGGCGATGAAGCTGTTGCTTTCAAGAATTTATGCGCAACGATTGGATGCCGCGAAGCAGGAGATGGAGCGCTTTTACGGAGAGAAGGGAAGCGTTTCGTGGGGCAACCAGATTCGCAGCTATGTTTTTCAACCGTACCGGATGGTGAAGGATTTGCGCACCGGCGTGGAGACGAGCGATGTGCAAGCGGTGATGGATGGGGATTTGGACCCGTTCGTGAATGGCTGGTTGCGGGCGGGGTGTCCGGCGAAGAGGATGGCCGGGGTGAAGGACGAAGAAGAATAAATGAGTAAGGTCTAAATCCTAATGACTAAAGAATGTCCTAATACCCAAATGACTAATGGAGTGCAAATCTCGCGTTGTGGCGCAGGCTCCGGGTATTCGACATGTGAAATTCGTCATTCGAAATTATCTCGATGAATATTCTTGATACCATCGTGGAGCAGAAGAAAGTGGAGATTGCGAGATTACCGAAACGAACTGTTTCCGTGGCGGATCTCAAGGGAACGTTGCAAGGACGTGGTGGACAGCGGGATTTTACGGCGGCTATGCGGCAGCCGAGAGTGGGCAAGCTGGCTTTGATTGCGGAGGTGAAGAAGGCGTCGCCATCGGCGGGGATTATTTGTCCGAACTTTGATCCGGTACGAATTGCCAGGGAGTATGAGGGGGCGGGAGCGAGTTGTCTTTCCGTGCTGACGGATGAAAAGTTTTTTCAAGGCTCGCTGGAGTATCTGAAGCAGATCCGACAGGCCGTGGAATTGCCATTGCTGCGCAAGGATTTTATCATTGATGAACGGCAAATCCTGGAAGCGATTGAATGGGGCGCGGATGCCATCCTGTTGATTGTGGCGATTTTACCTGATGCGCAGTTGAAACATTTTCATGAGCTGGCAACGCAGGCAGGGCTGACGGCATTAGTGGAAGTGCATGATGACCAGGAGTTGGTGCGGGCGCTTGCGGCAGGAGCGCAGGTCATTGGAGTGAACAATCGCGATCTAAAAACTTTCAAGGTGGATTTGGCCACAACAGAGCGGTTGGCGGCGCAACTGCGTGCGACATCCGATGGGCAGGCCAAACTGTTGGTAGCGGAGAGTGGCATTCACACTCGTGCGGATGTGGAGCGATTGGAGAAGTGCGGGGCAGGGGCAATTTTGGTCGGCGAATCGTTGGTGAAGCACGCGGATATCCGAGCAAAAGCGGCGGAGTTGTTGGGAATTTAAGTTCTTTGTTTAAAACAGCAGGCGGAAGTGTCTCTTTGAAGAATTACTGGTGGTAAGTTTTTCCGGCGCGATAAAGTTCGAGGCGTTTGCCCGCGTTTTCCGCCATGGCAGTTTGTTTGGCTGAAACGGCCAATTCTTGCAATTTTTGCGCGGTTTTAATGGCTTCGTCAAAGCGTCCTGCCTGAGCATAAGAGGCATCGAGGACGGTCAAGAATCTAAGGTCATTTTGGGTCCCGAGTTTGAAGGCCCGCTCGGCCAGTTGCACAGCTTCGGGGCCATTGCGCAATTCAGGTTTGGAGCAGGTGGCGAGGAGCCAGGCCAAATTGGCGAGCGTCTCAGAAGAATCGGGTTGGAGACGAAGAGAATCACGGAGAGTTTGGATGGCAGCATCAAATTTTTGCTGGCGAGTCTGCAATCCAGCCAAACGGCGGCGGGCATTAAAATCATCCGACTTGAGACGAATTACTTCGGAAAATTCAGCAACAGCCTGGTCTAATTGATTGTTGGCCTCGAAGGTCGCGGCTAGGTTGAAACGGGCGGCGTTATTGGTGGGTTCAAGTTTGATAGCCTGGCCGAAGTGTTTCTCGGCTTCGGAATAATTTCCTTCCCGGGCCAAAAGCATGCCCAGCTTGAGGCAGGATTGGATGAGGTCGGGCTTGAGGCGGAGCGCTTCCTTATAATCTCGAATGGCACCATCAGTATTGCCGAGTATATCATAAGCAACGCCCAACTGGTGCCAGGCGGGAGCATATTTGGAGTTAATTCTGAGAGCAGTTTTGAAATAATCAACTGCTTCGCGTGGCTGATCCAATTTGAGCAACATCACTCCGAGGTTATAATTCATTTCCAAGGACGTGGGATCGATTTGCACAGCCCGGGTGTATTCTTCGGCGGCCCCTGGGAATTTTCCCTGGAAGGCCAACACATTACCCATGCTGTAGTGGACCTGCGCATATTGAGGATTGATATGCAAAGCCTTGTTGAAATATTCGATGGCGGTTTGATAATCCTGCCGCCCCTCGTAAATCATGCCTATATCATAATATGTCACGGCATTGTTTGGCTGAATAAGCAGTGACCGATTAAATAAGGCCAAAGCTTCATCAGTTTTTCCTGCGTCGCTGAGGGCCAGTCCAAAATTGTTATTGCCAATAGAGCTTTCTCCGGCGACGGCGAGAGCATGCCCAAAGAGACTAATGCTGTTTTTCCAGGTTTGTAGCTGAAGGCCGGTAAGGACGAGACATGCAAAAAGAATCAGGCAGCTTATTCCGGCCATCACCGGCCGGGGGACTCGAAATTGAGATGCAGCTTCGTATCCTCCCCAGACGAGGAGAATAAAAATGCCGATTAAAGGGAGGTAAGTGTAACGGTCGGCCAGGGATTGAGAACCGACCTGGACCAAACCGATTACGGGCACCAGCGTTCCAATAAACCAAAACCAGCCAACCGTGACAAAGGGCCGCCGCCGCACCATGGCGACGGCTACAAATGAAAGAATTAATAAAAACAAACCTGCCGCGACGGCCTGCCAGACAGGCCAAGTATGAAATGGGTAAAAAACGGCAAGGTCAGCCGGCCAAATCATCTTTCTTAAATAGCGAACATAGGAAATGGGGATGTTGGCAGCGCGTTGGTGGACGGGAATAAAATCCAAAGGTGTAACGGCCCCGCCTTTTTTTTGCACCACGAAGGTGATGACGCTGGCAGCAAGTGACAAGGCAAAGAACGGAATTTTCTCCATGAATAACCTGCTTAAAGGCCGGGGCTGAGCGCTCACGGTTCCGGTCAATTTCGAACCATCATTTTCCGGCAAGGTGGGCTGAAGAAATGAATTTGAGAATCGTTTTAACGGCCAGAAATCCAACAAGAGCAGCACGAACGGCAGGGTGACGACCATCGGCTTGGCCATAAGGCCACAAGCAAATAATAACAAAGTGAGTTGGTAGCGCCGCTTATCCGGTTTCTGCGCGTAGCGCGCATATGCGAACATGGTCAACAGCCAAAAAAAGGCACTCAAGACATCCTTGCGCTCGGCGACCCACGCCACGGATTCAACATGCAACGGGTGCCACGCGAACAGAGCAGCAACGAAAGCACTGCGCCATATGGCGCCAGTCATCAGGCGGAGCACGCCAAAAAGCAGCAGCGCATTGACGATGTGAAACAGCAGGTTGGTAAGGTGATAGCCAGACGGATTCAGCCCATGCAAGTTATAATCAAGCATGTACGAAAGCCAGGTCAGTGGATGCCAGTTGGAATTATCGCCCGTGGTAAAGGCGTAGACCAGGCCATCCCAAGTCAGGCCGGATTGAACGTGAGGATTGGCCGTGACGTATTCGGGATCATCAAAAGTGATGAATTGATGATTGAGCGAGGAAATGAAAATCGCGAAAGTGCCCAAGATCAGCACCGGATAAATCCAGCGAATTCGACGTTGATCAGGATGAGAATCCATCTTTCCAAACTACATGCCAGAAAATAACTTTTTGGAAAAGAAGAATAGCCGGCTGGCACAAACAAAAAAGCCGCCCGAATTGGGCGGCTTGAGATTTGATTTGAGTAAAATGGTCAGACTTTCACCCACTGACGGCTCTTGGCCGATTCTTCAACTGCTTCCAGAACCTGCTGGTTTTTGAGGCCATCTTCGAAGGTCGGTTGGACGGATCTGCCGTCGGCACAGGCGTTCACAAAATCGGCGATGGTATGCACAAAAGTGTGTTCGTAGCCGATGATGTGACCGGGCGGCCACCATTGGCCGACGTAGGGATGGGCACCGCCGGGTTGGGTCACGAGAATGTCGCGGAAGCCCTGGCGGTCGCCGGGATTGGTGTTATCGAAGAATTGGAGGCGGTTCATGTCTTCGAAGTCGAAGCAGAGGGAGCCTTTGGAGCCGTTGATTTCGATTTCGATGTGGTTCTTGCGACCAAGCGCGAAGCGGGTAGCTTCGAGATTGGCGAGTGCGCCGTTCTTGAAGCGACCGATGAACATGGCGGCATCATCCACGGTGACTTTGCCCATTTTCTGGCCGGACTTGGCGGTCAGGCCCTGGCCTTTGCCACCGGAATCCATGATGGGTCGTTCCTTGATGAAGGTGTGCATCAGGCCGCAAACTTCCTGGAATTCGCCGACGAGGTAACGTCCGAGGTCAATGATGTGGGCATTGATATCGCCATGGGTGCCGGAACCGCTGACGCCTTTTTGCAAGCGCCAGACGAGCGGAAAATTGGGATCAACAATCCAATCCTGCGCATAGCGGGCGTAATAGTGGAACACCTGGCCGATGGCGCCTTCCTCAATCATTTTCTTGGCTTGGGCGATGGCGGGGATGCGGCGGTAGTTGTGGCAAACCATGTTTACCACCTTGGCTTTTTTGACGGCAGCGACCATCTCTTCGCATTGCTTGACGGTCAGACCGAGCGGTTTTTCGCAGAGAACGTGTTTGCCAGCACGGGCGGCGGCGATGGCAATTTCCGCATGGGAATCGTTGGGCGTGTTGATATCCACGATGTCGATGTCGGGTGAGTTGACGACAGCACGCCAATCGGTGGAGACGTTGTTCCAGCCGAGTTGGGCGCGGGCGGCTTCGACTCCAGCGGCATCGCGTCCGCAGATGGTGTGCATTTCGACATTGGCTTTGAGCGGGAAGAAATGGGGTGCTTGACGCCAGGCGTTTGAGTGGGCCTTGCCCATGAAACGGTAACCGATCATGCCGACACGTAATGTATTAGCCATAAAAGTAAAGTTGGTGTTGAATTAGCTGACGACGAGTTTATATAGTGTCGAGTGTTTTCAAGTCAACGGGTGACTTCTCGCAGGGTGAACCGCAAATTTGGTTTTGCGGACAAACTGGCGGGTTGGTTCGGGGAGAAATGCAAGTGACAGGTTTGGAAATGTCGAACAGGCAATGCCGGAGAAGTTAGATTAGCCACGCCCTCATCCCAGCCTTCTCCCCAGGGAGAAGGTGAACCGTCAACCTTGGTTGAAGGTTATAAGGCCCGATGCAATCTGACGGTTAAGATTTTGAAACCACAAGTTTACGGTCAAATTATAGTTTATGCCTTTTACTGCCGCTGAAATTGCCAAACAACTCCAAGGGGAAGTCCTGGGAGATGGTTCCGTCACGCTGACCGGTTTTTCGGCGGCAGACCGGGCGCAACCGGGTGACCTGACGTTTGCGGAGAACGAAGCTTATTTTGCCAATGCGGAAGCCAGCGCAGCCTCGGCGATTTTGGTTCCCAGCCAATTTAGTTCCACACACAAGACATTGATCCGGGTGGCGAATGCCCGGGTAGCCTTTGCCAAAATTTTGCCGCTCTTTTTTCCGGAAGCAGCGGTCGCGGCGGGGATTCATCCCACGGCGGTGGTGGCGGTTTCAGCCGCGATTGATCCGACGGCACATATCGGGCCTCATTGCGTGATTGGGGCGCAGGTGCAGATTGGGGCGCGGACGGTGTTGCAGGGAGGAAATCATATCGGGGCCGGTACGCAAATGGGCGAAGATGGGAATCTTTTCCCGAATGTTGTGATTTATCCGGGTACGAAGATTGGGAATCGCGTACGAATTCATGCAGGTGCGGTGATTGGCTCGGATGGTTTTGGTTATGTGTTTGACCGTGGTTTTCATCGCAAGGTGCCGCAGATTGGCAATGTGATCCTGGCGGATGATGTGGAAATAGGGGCGAACACGACGGTGGATCGTGGGGCGTTGGGGCCGACCATCATTGGCAAGGGGACGAAAATCGATAACCTGGTCCAGATTGCTCACAACGTGACGATTGGGGAGCATTGTTTGCTCGTGGCACAGGCGGCGATTGCCGGGAGCACCAAACTGGGGAACTTCGTAGTTTTGGGCGGGCAGGTGGGTCTTACGGGGCATCTAAAAATCGGAAACCAGGTGACGATTGCCGCGCAATCCGGGGTCATGCACGATATCAAGGATGGCGAAAAATGGTGGGGCACTCCGGCACAGCCGGATAAGAAAACCAAGCGGCAGGTGCTGGCACTGCATAAGTTGCCTGAATTGCTACGCAGAGTCCGTCAATTGGAGAAGCAACTCGGTATAAATCCGGAACCGGAGAGTCAAGAAAAAATATAACTTTTGCAGTTTCAATCAAATTTCTTCGCTTTCTGATTGACCGTCGAGGGCATTTTTGAGGAGATGATAGACGGTTGCCTATAGGCAGCCAAATCAGACGGAAATCAGATGGCTAAAGTTTCGCTAAGAAACGGGAACGGGGTTCGTTCTCCCAGTACAACTAAATACGACGCACATCATACGGTCCTCTCCAAGACCTACGGTGCGCTCGCCGACCTCCGGCGTGAATTGGCCGATTCCAAAGCGGCTGTCACCGGCCGCACTGATATTTTGACCCAGTTTTCCACGTGCGCTGACTCGCAACGGGCGTGGCTGTTGCTGGAGGATTACTTCGAGAAGCTGTCACTGTCGCGCAAGGATTTTGCCGGTGACGAATGGTGGCCGCGTTTGATGGCGGTGCAGGGTAAATCGCGTTTGGAGCAACTCGCGTTTCTATTTTTGCGGGCGCATCGTCCGTTGCCGACGGAATTGGTGACCCACGCCAACCTGGATCATTTTGCGGAAGTGGAAGAGGCGGAGCAGGAGCAGCAATTGGTGCAACAGTTGGAGAATTGGCTGTTTCCGCCTGCGCCGACCCACCTGGATTCGCCACGGGCGGCTTTGCGGGTGCTGTGCCGCATGGAACCGGAGAGTGACCGGTTGGCGCGGCATCGGCTGGGAATTCAATTTCATTTGTTTCGCATTCGCACGGGCGAGAAGCAGAAGACGCTGAGCGAATTGATTGAATTGACCACGCGCGCGGCGCATGAGCAGGAATTGTTTCTGCCGCAAGATTGGGAATTCATCCAGTGGCTCGCGGAAACCCATGCCGAGCGTCAGGATGGCGACGCGACGCTGCTGTTGACCGACCTGGACTTGTTGCATTGGCTGGCGCGCTGGGGACAGTGCGGGCGGTTGGAATCGGTGGATGGCGGAGCATTGAAATTCCACGGGCAAACCGCTGAACTGACGCCGCACCTGGAGAATGGCGAGGAGGAACTTTCGTTCACGCATCGGCTGACCTTGCCGTGCGGAACGGTACATCCATTGACCGAGGTCAAATTCTTTTCCGGACGTCCGCCGCTGGCGCTGGTGGGGAATGATTTCTTTCTGCTGCGCAACGCGCCGCCGCTGGCGTTGCTGGAGCATTGGTCGAAGAAGCCGACGATGCCGGTCCGCAAGCTGACGCATCGGCTGTTGAAACAATTGCGCAAGACGCGGTCGGTGGCCGGGGTGGATTGGGAACAGCTTTGCGTGGCGCATCCGGCGGTGCCGCAATTTATTTTCGAATTGCTCGACGACACAGTGCGGCTGCGGTTGCTGGCGCGGAGTGAGCGCGACCAGAGCGTGTGGATTTGGAATGGCCACGAATGGCAACCGAACGAGCCGCGCAAGCAAAAGGCCGATAAGCCGGAGATTTTGGATGATCCGCGCCTGGAACCGGTGACGCAATGGCTGCGGCAATTGGATTGGTTCACGCCGGAAGCGGGGCTTTGGGTGGGCGATGCGAATGAGAATTTTTTAAGCACGCTGGCAGTCGCGTGGCCGGATCGTCCGACGAGCGCGGAGTTTTTGGGCAACCCGGCGTTTCACCGGCTCTTCCTGCAACCGCGGCAATTGCGTCCGCGCGTGGTGGTGAAGGGGAGCGGCATTGATTGGCTGGCGGTTTCCGCCGAGTGGGAGCAGGAAGGGATGAAGTTGACGACCGCCGACTTGCAACGGTTGCAAACGGCGACGGGACGGTTTGTGAAATTGCCCGACTCGGGCTGGGTGGAATTGGATTCGCAGGCGGTGCAGACCGCGCATGAGGCGATGGCGGATTTGGGCGTGGATGGATTGATCCCCGTGCCGCACCGGATTGGCATCGAGCAGGCGGCGCATTTGGACGAGGCGGGATTGGAACGCTTTGGCAATACGCCGCAGGCACAGGCGTTGAAGGAGCGGTTGAAGGAATTCAAGGGCACGCCGCCGACGGAGATGCCGCTGACGATCAAGGCCGATTTGCGTCCGTATCAAAAAGAAGGTTTCGATTTTCTGTGTCATCTCACGCTGTTGAAGCTCGGTGGCATTTTGGCGGACGACATGGGGTTGGGCAAAACGTTGCAGACGTTGACCTGGCTGGCGTGGCTGGCGGAGCGGAACAGCAAGAGTCCAAAACCGGCACTGGTGATTTGCCCGGCGTCGGTGCTGCATAATTGGCGGCGCGAGGCGAACCGGTTCACGCCGCACTTGAAGGTGCTGGTGCTGGAAAGCGGAGCGGCGCGGCATAACCTGCGCAAACAGATTCCGCAGCATGATTTGATTGTGACGAATTACGCGTTGTTGCGGCGCGATCTGGAGGCATTGCAGAAGTTCGCGTTTGGCGCGGTGATTTTGGACGAGGCGCAGTTCATCAAGAACCCGACGGCGCAGGTGACGCAATCGGTGAAGCAATTGCGCGGCGACCACATGCTGGCGCTGACGGGGACGCCGCTGGAAAACCGGCTGCTCGATTTGTGGAGCATCGTGGATTTTGTGCAGCCGGGTTATCTCGGCAACCAGGAACATTTCGGCCAGACATACGAGCCACGCGGGGAAGACGTGGAGAATGCCCAGCGCATTGCGCGCCGCCGGCTGTCGGCCAAGCTGCGTCCGCTGATGTTGCGCCGGTTGAAGCATCGCGTGGCGAAGGATTTGCCACCGCGCATCGAGGAACGGCGCGATTGCCAGTTGGGCGAAGACCAGCGGAAACTTTACCTGGCGGAATTGCGGCGCAGTCGCGAACAGGTGTTCCAGACGGTGGCGGAACGCGGCTTGAACCAGAGCAAGATCCATGTGCTGGCGGCGTTGACGCGGTTGCGGCAGATTTGCTGCCATCCACAATTGGTGGGGAACGACGCGGCTTCGGGCAAGACGGAGACGTTGTTCGAATTGCTCGACCCGCTGTTGACGCATGGGCAAAAGGTTTTGGTGTTCAGCCAGTTTGTGCAGGTGTTGAAATTGCTGGAAGCGGAATGCCAGCAGCGACAGATTCGCACGCACCTGCTCACGGGCCAAACGAAGCAACGCCAGGAAGTGGTGAATGCGTTCCAGGCCGACCCGAATGCGGCGGTGTTTTTGCTGAGTTTGCGCGCGGCGGGGACGGGCTTGAACCTGACGAATGCCAGCTACGTGGTGCTGTATGATCCGTGGTGGAATCCGGCGGTGGAAGCGCAGGCCATTGACCGCTCGCATCGCATCGGGCAGGTGAACACAGTGAATGCGTACCGGTTGATCGCGCCGGGAACGGTGGAGGAAAAGATCTGGGAATTGCAACAGAGCAAGGCCCAAACCATCGCCGATGTGCTGGGCGAAGAAGGCTTTGCGCGCAGTTTGACGAAGACGGATTTGGAATATTTGTTTTCGGAGGATTGAGGGGGTTCAGAGGGGAGAATCGGGTGTACGCAAGTTCCCATCGTGAGTAACCCTTGACGGGGCAGATCGTATTCACAGCAAGCTTTAAATATAAGGGCAAATAATATGCAACCCGCTTCTGATATACAACTTGCCCAAGCTACGTGGGTTACATGCAAGTCCCTGCTGCCGCCCGCCTTGATTGCCAATCTTACTTTTCATTCTAGCGACCCTGCACCATTCAAGAAAAAGGGAACTGACATTATGCGTTTGCGAATCCTACCAAAAAATCGGCAACCGCCCAACTTTTGGAATAGCACATGGTGTTTTTATGAGATCGGAGTTGGTTCTTACGAGCGCGGGCCAAACGAAGGGCTGAACTTGGGTGCAGTTTCATTCGTGCAGTTTTCCGATAACGAGAAGTGTGGAGGTGGTATTTACCGTAACAGGGTTCTAAGAATCCTAAACCAGCTTGCGTTCCAGAGGAAAAACGATTTCCAGGTTCAGGATGAAAAATCTATTATTTTATACCGTCGATATAGCATTTCCCATCGTCTGTTCCCACATACACTCGCCGGTCAAGACCTTGCTTGGCTAATTACCGAATCTCTGCCCCTTTTTGCTTCTTTATAAAAAACATATGGCACAAAAAGTTAAATCCAAAGAATACACATCAAGGCGTAAGTTCTCCATGCGTAGGGATGCTTCTGTTGGGAAAGCTCAGCAAGAAATTGAGCGCGTGTTTGGGTTGCCAATCGGCAGCGTATGTTTAGTGCTGCCGACTCAGCGCCGTGCACGTTCAGATAAGAGCATTGGAGCATTACTTTTAGACTGGAATAGTTAAACCATCCGTTTTGGAATGAAAGGGCAGGACGTGTGACCATCAATTTTGATCGGCAACGGATATATATTGCGTGTCCCAGATGCAACTTCTATTCACGTCCGTTTCTTCGTCAGGTGCGGCATCGGGAATGCATTATTTGTGGAGGATGCAAATCAAACATTCGGTTGGACGATCACATTGGAAGCTGCCGCAAAGCACAGAGGCAAATTAATCAAGCGTTGGAAGAGATGTTGCAAACCTTGGGAAATACAACGATCAAAATCAATATCTAATATGGACTCTGATTACATACAATTCATTCGATACAAACTTCAGAAACGTTTAAAGCGAATCAACTCGTCAGAATTTCAGTCCTTCCACTTTACGCTTGTTCAAACGTGGGGTTTTTTGCAGGGGAACGAAATTACTAAAGGAATTTTAGATGACTTGGAACGTCGCTGTCCCGAATTAGAGGCGGAAGCCGAGAAAACCTTAGGTGGAGCCCCGCAAGTTGGTCTGTCGGAAGATGAAAACGACGGCATATGTTATTGGGTTGTGAAAAAATGTGCAGCCTTAGTAGAACTTGATACTGAGATTAATGTGGGGCATCAATTAAGCAGTGGTAGCAAGCACAATGAGGCTGTGGAGTGTTTCAGGCTTACCTACGTAGAACCCCTATTCGATTACATTGATGAACATATTGATGATAAACGGGCCGTTCTGGCTGTGCTAAGAAAATACAAGCATCGTTGTGAGTGGTTCCGCCGTTCTGAATTGTTGGCAGCATGTAAACAGGATACGCAGAAAGGTGAAAAGGTATTAGCACACGATCTTTATGAATATTTACACGACCAAGGTCTTCACTTTCACATCGAGCCAGAATCAGCTTCAGGGCGAATCGATCTCATTTCGTCACAAACGGGGAAGGACAGACTTGTAGCGGATGTGAAAATATTTAATCCGGATGGCGGTCAGAATGCGGCCTATCTCACAAAAGGATTCCGTCAAGTTTATGATTATACAAAAGATTTCAACGAACAATTTGGCTATTTAATTATTTTCAAAACCTGTGAGCAGGACCTTGCGATATCCACGCCACGCCAGGAATCCTGCGTTCCGTTCGTGACTCATAATAACAAAACCATCTTCCTAGTGATCGTTGACATTTTTGAGTACACGGAATCCGCATCCAAACGTGGCAGACTGAAAACTTATGACATAACGCCTGAGCAACTTATTCAATGTGATACCGATAAACCAAACGCTCTGCAGGTCTGAACGTTGAGAGTTCCAGTGAATTAGCTGTCAGACATGGATTCGAGCCATGACAAAAGCCTCCAAAGGGTCTTGGGCTTGACAATGGGAGGCCTGATTGCGAGGGAAAAATCAGAGTCTCGTCACCTCGCCTCCTACGGAGATAGGTTCTAATCCGGGAAGCGAAACGATAGTAACAGCTTTTCAGTTGGCAAAAGAAACGGGTTACAGTAAAAAAGCACCGATGAGTGCAAACCCCTTCGTTCGATCTTTAATGCTGTTGGCTGCCATTTCTGTGCTGAGTGGTTGTGTCAGCCCGAAGCAAACCATCGTGCCCAGCTTGAAGATTGTCGATCGTCCTCCCTTAAATACTGAACAAAGCGCGGAGTTGGGTGACACAGTTGTTTCCAAGGGTAAAATATATTCTTACCGCGGAATTGATTTGAAAAATCAGATAGAGGCTGGCGATGGCGTATGGATATTAAAATTTAAGATTCCTCCCCAAAAAATGGTCGCGAAGATGGAGGACAAGGAATGGACCTATTTCGTGGGAGAAGGCATCACTTCCTACGATGCAATCATAGGCACGAGGCCGGCATTTGGCGGGCTCAAAATTTCCAAGACGTCAACAAACAAGGCAGCAATGGAGACAGAACATAAAAAGCCTGCGATAATGGAACAGCGTCAGGGTGCTCTAGCTTCGAGTAAACCGATGTTTCGGCCTTATGCCCTCTTTGGTAATAGCACCACGGTTTCATTGATCCCCAACCCGGCTCCTGATTTCGAATATGTGGAGGTTAATGCGATGGACAAACCGGGATTCACGCAGGAGTTAATTTACAATGGAAAATCCGGGAATTCAGTGAAGTTCCTATACAGGGAATTGTCTGATTCGATGCTTCGAGCGCCGTTTTCTCAGGATGTGCAATACGATTTAAAAGAGAGTAAAATTATTGGCTTTAAGGGATTGAGAATTGAGATTCTCGAAGCGACTAATACCCAATTGAAATATAAGGTTATTACGAGCTTTCCCGATGCGTTGTGAGAAAAGGCGGAATGACGAAAGGGTAAGAATTGGCTGTCCGACATGGATTCGAACCATGACAAAAGCCTCCAAATGGCGTTGTGCTACCGTTACACCAACATCACTGCAATTAATTCTTCAACTGCGGCTGTGCCGAGGGATGGACATACACCTGGGTGGTGCTTGAGCCAACGACTCGCTTCTGACGGGTAGCCAACAATACTGCAATTGTCCATGTAGGTGCCAGGTCCACTAGGGGGTATCCGGCTGACGAAGCACGTCCGTTAGATCATAATTTTAGGTCGCGGAATCGCTACCTGCTAATCACGGAGTTGCGACTGCCACGCAGGGTTTAGACTCCAGGCCAACACTGTTTATTGTGCGCACAGTGTAGCTGTGTTTACTGCCTTTCCTTGCTTTGCTGTCAGTGTAACGCATTTCAGCAAGCGGTGTCGCGGGCGTATCGCCACCATTGACTCGTTGAAATACTGGACGGCCAACAAAATAACCCAGGTTGTCCTTGGGAACGCGGGCAATTTTCACGCCGTCGCGTTCAATGATAAATGCGGCAATGCCGCTCTCCAGGTCGGCTTCAGCGTCCCAACTCAACTCGCCGGTCCGGCTTACACGCATATTGGTTGGCGCGGGTGGTGGTGTCGTATCGCGCACATTGCCGTTTTTCTCATACTCGACCCAAGCTCTTGCTATGCGCTCATTCGGTAACCAAACGGAAGTCCTGGCATCTCCAGTAAATTTCGCAGCGGGTTGTGTTTTTTTGCCGAGCAAGGGCGCAAGCCAAGCGCTGTTCACAGGCATTGGCTTCAAGTTGGCGTCGCCAGCTTTCTCCGGCAATCGTGCGATGAGACATGCGTCAAACCAAGGGATTGCGAGATAACGCGAGTTTCCGCAATCGTGGCTGCTGTTCGGATCCACAGCCACACCGATGAGGCCACCTTTTGCGCGAAACTCTTTGAAGTAAGAGTGCACGACACCCCAGATAAAAGCGTACCGGCCGGTTTTCACGGTCAACCCCTCCTGTGCGCCGAGGTTGCACATCACCGGCACCGCGTAAGCTGCGGCTGGGATTTCCGAACCGGTCATGTCCTTCCATTCCTTTTCGTAAGGTGGCGCGGATGAACGCACCCAAACGGCAATGGTGCGATCGGGGTGTGTTATAAACATGTCTCCAACCCAATCGCCGCCCCCGGAATGGCCCCACAATGCCCAAGGCACGGTCTCGAGTTCGGGATGATTTGATTGCTTCGCAAGATTCGCGAGGGATTGCAGGAATATTTTCTCCGAGCCGTTTCGCGGATCGCACCACCAGTGACAATCGTCCTTCTGGGACTGTTCATACGCCGGCCCAAGCAAGGCACATTCCTGCTTCCGCGCCAGCGCCTGCCAGTGCAGGTCATAGGCTGCCGTCACGCCATCTTTACAGCCACCTTCGCCGCAACCATGCTGATGCACAATCACGCCGCGTAGAATCTTTACGCCTGGCGGTATCCACACCGTATAGGTCACGCCGATTTTTAACTCGCCTTCGTTGGTCGAGCCTTCATAGTGAACTCTGTAGTAAGGTGGAGAGACGGCTTTGGTGAAATCCTCCGCTCCGGCGCGAACGGAAAACGTCGATAACACTATCGTGAAATAAATGATGCGGAGAGCAATCATCATTGTTTACATATTAACAAACCACCGGAAGGCAACAAGGTTGTTCTAAAAAACCACCAACGACAGCCCGATTTGACGTCAGCGAGAGATTCCGCACAATGGATGCTTGCCGAGAAACGTGAGTTAATTGTGTTTTGAAAGTGGCTGTCCGACATGGATTCGAACCATGACAAAAGCCTCCAAAGAACATTGGGCTGCTTTATACCAACATCACTGCAATTAATTCTTTAACTGCGGCTGTGCAGAGGGATGGACATACACCTGGGTGGTGCTTGAGCCAACGACTCGTTTCTGGCGGGTAGCCAACAATACTGCAATTGTCCACGTGGGCACCAGGTCGACCAGTGGCACGATTTCGGCCAGAAAACTCGGCACAAAGGAATAATGCCATCCGATCAGACGGGTTAAGACCACGCAAACCACCACGTCCAATACGTCGGCAAGTGGTGAAAAGAAGCCTTCACCAAAGAGAGGAAATAAACCAATTTGTAACAGGTCAGCGCTGAACGCCACATAGCGGGCGATTCTGATTCGGGTTGGACTCAGCGTGGTTAACGTAGTCATTTTCTTGAAGCCTCTGAGTGAAAGGTGGTCTGCGAGGGCAGGGTTGTCAACCGGTGTGGTGCAAAGCTCAGGAGAAATTCAGCCGTTTTTAACGGCTTTTCGCCATGCCGAGCAGAAGCCGTTGAAACGGCTTAATTTAATTTCAGTCTGGATTTTCACCGGGCTGAAGCCGCGGTGTTAATGGGAGTTGCCATGAACGATCCACCAGGCGAAATTCATTGCCATACTGATGAACGGGCTTTAGCAGAATAAGTCACCCAAAGAATTGTCACTGTCCATAGATGTTCCTCATGGTTCAAGGCGCTGTTCCGCGTGGAAGATTTGGAATGGGCACTTTAAGAAGTGGCTGTCCGACATGGATTCGAACCATGACAAAAGCCTCCAAAGGGCCTTGTGCTACCATTACACCATCGGACAAACCGGAAGGAAATTAACGCCCCCAAGCCCGGAGAGCAAAGAAAATTTCTTACGAAATTGGGGGTGGTGGAATGGGCCAATTCAAAATTAAAAATTTAAAGTTCAAAATTGGGGATTTGGGAAACGGCAGGGCGAACGTCGAACATTCAATACTGAACATCCAACATCGAATGCTGAGGGCGCGGAACAGGGAAGTTCTATATCCACGAATTGTGCTAATTGCTACGAAGGGGAAAAAGGCAGCCAATCCTTTAACCACGGATAACACGGGATCCCGCTTGCGGGACGGGCGTTTCAGCTACAAGGGGCAACGAGTGAATATAAAGGCTTGACCAATTGTATAACAATAGTTATAAATTGGTGTGACGGTCTGGCAGGGGGTGCCCGTTCGGTGCCCGTTGCCGGAAGCCGGTGATCTTTGACAATCCAACAAAGCGGTCGAGGGACGAGGGCCAACGCAAGAGAAAGCAGAAGGCGGAATGCAGAGTAACCGCAGATGAATGCTTATGAACGCGGATGGGGAATGGAAGACACCAAGGAAAATTGGCCGCGAAAGGACGCAAAGGTCACACAGGGGAATCCAAACCGAGCCGACAGGCTGTCGGCGCTCCGGGATGAGGAAATTAATACGTGTATGGTACTATCTCGAGTTAACTCGACTTAACTTGAGTTAATTCGAGTAAAAAAATTAAAACCTCAGTCGAGAGTCCAGTGTCGAGGGTCGAGAGGCGGTAAAACGGAAGACGGAAGTCTGAGGACAGCAGCCGGAACCACGAATAAACACTAATCGACACGAATTGGGGAAGTAATGAACAACAAAGGCGCGAAGTCGCAAAGAACATTGGGACGGATGACGGAGGGGACTGGAGTTAGTTAGAGCCTCCTGAGGCCGGCTGCTACGAGAAATGAGGTGATTCAGAGCAAATGCGAGCTGGTACGACCTAGTACGAGCTGGTGTGAGTTGATGGGTGAAAGCCAGACACGAATTCCACGAATCAACACGAATTGGAAAAACATCCAACATTGAACACTCAACACTGAACATCGAAGTGGGAGAACAGCTAAAAGGTGGATTGATCAATTCGAGTGAGGGCGGAATAAACAACCATAAAGACCAAGCTGGCCATTAGTTTCAGCCTTGTGGACAAGGGAATAGGTGGTGGGGCGCGGATTCGACCTGACAAATGAAGGGTTTAGGTTCATCTTGTTTAGCGATGCAGATTCGCTCCGCCCAAGTGTCGGATGCGGCTGAGATTGCGCGGGTCCATGTGGAATGCTGGCGAAGCACCTACGCCGGGCTTGTGCCTCAAACGCACCTGGAAAGTCTTTCCTGCGAACAGCGCGAGAAGGATTGGTGCACGTGGCTGGCTCCAGGGAATTCTTCTTATATATTCGTCTCCGAAAATGATGAGGGCCAACTCATGGGCTTTGCGTCGGCGGGGCGATACCGGGGTCGCAACCGGGATTTCAAGGCGGAGTTGTACGCGATTTATATATTGGCGGCGTATCAACGGCAAGGGATCGGGAGGCGATTGGTGCGGGAGATTGTGGCGAAGTTGATGCAGGAGGAATTGCCATCGATGTTGACGTGGGTGCTGGCCGGGAATTCGTCGCGGGAATTTTACGAGCGTTTGGGCGGGAAGCAGATTGCGGAGAAGGAGGTGGAGATCGGCGGGGTGAAGTTGCCGGCGCTGGCGTATGGTTGGCGGGATGTGAGGAGGATTTTGGAACAGGGGAAGATGTGAAGGTGTCGAGGTTCTTGGGGATGGAAGCGGGGGACAATGTCAGGGCCTCGTGGGAACTCCGCCCTCCGAAAGCTATTTGCGGTAAACGTCGAAGAGGAGTTTGAGGGTGATGGCGAGGACCATGGTGATGAAGATGGGGCGGATGAATTTGGTGCCGCGAGCGACGACCATGCCGGAACCGATGCGCGCCCCGATGAGTTGGCCGATGCCCATGGTCAGCCCGGCGCCGTAGAGAACTTTTCCGGCGAGGGCGAAGAAGAGGAGGGAACTGACGTTGCTGGCAACGTTCATCACTTTGGTGTAGCCGGTGGCTTTGGTGAGGTTGAAGCCGAGGCCGAGCATGAGTGCGACGGTCCAAAAGCTGCCAGTGCCGGGGCCGAGAAAGCCATCGTAAAATCCCAAACCAAGACCAGTGATGAGGTAGAACCATTTTTCGGACATGCGGGGATGGATGTCTTTATCGCCGAGTCGCGGACGGAGGGTGAGGTAAATAATAATGGCGAGCAGGAGGATGGGGATGAAGCGTTTGAGAAAAGCGGGGTCGAGTTGTTGCACGACGAGTGTGCCGGCGGTTGCGCCGATGGCGGTGAAGATGATTCCACGGGTGCATTGGCGCAGGGAGACGAGTTTGGAATTGGTATAATGCCAGGCGGCACTGAATGAGCCGAAAGTGGCCTGGAGTTTATTGGTGCCGAGGGCGATTTGGGGCGGGATGCCGAGCGCGAGCCAGACGGGCAGGGTGATGAGACCGCCACCGCCCGCAATGGAATCGACGAATCCCGCGACGAGGCCGGTCAGGAACAGGATAGGGAAAGTCCACGGCGCAACAAGAGTGGGCATGGACAGGTCGGTCATGTTGGAGATGAAGCAAACGTGTCTGGTGGTTTAGGTCAAGCGGGATTGCAGTGTTGCGGAACTGGCCGACAGGAATGTCGGCTACGAGGAATGGGACAAGTTAGCCGCGCTCTGACGAGACGCAGTCACAAAGACAAAAATGCGGCGCTCATAGAGCGCCGCTACAGAAATTATTTGTTCGCGGACTCGGGAGGAGAAGGAAGGGTGAAGAAAAACGTGGCGCCTTGGTCAATGATGCTTTCGGCCCAGATGTGGCCGCCGTGGCGGGTGATGATGCGTTGGACGGTGGCCAGGCCGACTCCGTGGCCGGGGAAATCAGAGCTGGAATGAAGTCGTTGAAAAGCACTGAATAGCCGGTTGGCAAAGGCCATGTCAAAGCCAGCGCCGTTGTCGCGCACGAAGTAGGTGGCGGGCTTGCCTTCCGGATGGGTGACGCCGACTTCGATTCGCCCGTGAGGTTGTTTGCCCGTAAATTTCCAAGCGTTGTTCAACAAGTTTTCAAGGGCGATGCGGAGCAGGCGTTCGTCGCCATCCACGATCAAGTTAGGGGCAATGACTACTTCCACGTTCCGCTTGGGATCCATCTGGCGAAGGTTGGCGAGGAGGGTGCGAGCCATGGCGCTGAGGTCAATTCGTTGGCGGCGCATGTCGCCACGGGTGACGCGGGAGAGATGGAGCAGGTCATCAATGAGGCGGCTCATTTGCTCGCTGGCGTCGCGGACGATGCCGAGATATTGGCGGCCTTGTTCATCCAACTTGTCGCCGTAATCTTCGCGGACCAATTCGCTGAAGGCATTAATGCTGCGGAGCGGGGCGCGCAAATCGTGGGAGACGGAATAACTGAACGCTTCGAGCTCGCGGTTGGAGGCTTGGAGTTGGGCGGTGCGTTCGGAGACGCGATGTTCGAGAGCGGTGTTGAGGACGCGGACTTTTTCCTCGGCTTGTTTTTGGTCCTCGATATCGGTGGAGGTGCCGAACCAGCGGACGACGTGGCCGTGGTCATCACGGATGGGATTCGCACGAAACAGGTGCCAGCGATAATTGCCGCTACGATGCTCTTTCAAGCGGCATTCGACCTGGAACGTTTGCTCCGAACGAATGGCTTCCTGCCATTTTTCGGTGCAGCGCGAACGATCCTCGGGATGAAGGAAGGGGGTCCAATCTTCGCCATTAACACGCAGGGGTTCGGGCATGCCGGTGAATTCCTCCCAACGTTTGTTGAAATAGGTGACGTGACCCGCACCGTCGGCCATCCAGACGATTTGGGGCATGGCATCGGCAAGTTGGCGGAAATGGGCTTCGCTCTGCTTGACGGCGTGATAAAGCCGGGCGTTGTCGAGTGCGATGCCGGCTTCGGCAGCAATACCGGCCAGGAGATGTTGGGCGCGTTCAGTGAATATGCCGGGAGAGGGATGACCGAATAAAAGTCCACCGAGAACTTCGCCGGAACGTGAAATAACTGGCACGGCCAAGTAGCTGCGGATGGCCGAAGCAGTGCGTTGCGTTGCGCGGCGTGATTTGGAACGGGGAGAGCGAGGGTCGTGCTGGAGGTCATCAATGCGGATGATTTCCTTTTCCGTCTCTGCCGGGGGAAGGTGGGGATCGTGATGCGGCATGGGGAGTCGGGCGATCATCTCCCGGGGCGCTCCGGCGGTGGTGTGGAGCATGAAATGTTCGCCGTTGCCATTGGCGTGTTTGTAAGAGAAGGCCCCGAACTTGGCCCCGGTAACTTCGCGACCGGCCTCGGTGACTACTTCGACCAATTTGTTGATATCCAATTCGGCGGTAAGCGAGGTGCCAATGCGATTGAGAGTTTCGAGAGCGCGGGTTTCTTCGCGCAGAGCTTCTTCGGCTTCCTTAAGCTCGGTGATATTAACCATCACACCCTGAAGTTTGATGTGACCTTTTGTGTCCAGAGTGACGTTTACACTATTGCGCAACCAGATAGTCCGTCGGTGGGCGGAGACCATGCGGAACTCTTGAACAAAGTAATTCAATTTTTTTTCAATCGCCTGCAGGCGATGGTTCAATACCCGTTCGCGGTCATCCGGATGGATGCGACTGGCCCAAAAGTCCGGCTCGTAGAGCCAGCGTTGGATGGGATAGCCGAGGATGCGCTCCGCCTGCTCACTGACAAACGTAAATTCACCTGTACTGGCATCACCCTCCCAGACGATGCCTTCGACGGAATTGACTAAATGTTCGTAATTGCTCTGGCTTTGTCGAAGTGCCTCTTCAGCCTGCTGACGGTCGGTGATGTCAATGATGGCCGTATGAAAGGCAACCGCCTTGCCGGGCTTGGCAACGGAAGTGGTGACTAATTCAACCGGGACGCGCCGGTCGCCATGAGTGTGAATCCAAAGCTGGGTAATGACCTGCTTATGCGAGCCTTTACATTGGCGGAGGTGTTTTAAAAAATTGGAAAGGCTTTCCTTGCAAACAAAGCGGGTGAAGGACTCGCGAATCATGTCCTTTCGCGACATCTGAAGGAGAGCGGCACCCGCCTGGTTGATTTCCCGGATGGCGCCCAGACTATCGAGCACCATGTAGCCGACTGGGGCTGAGTTAAAAAGCCCGGAATAATAATCGGAATTTTTTTCTATCTGCTCCTGAGCCTCGTGCAATTCCTGTTCCCGCAATTTGAGGCGGGTCAGTTCGAGCTCCAATTCACTGATCAGACGTTCACGGCTTTGGTCCGAATTTGAAGCAACCGAAGCGGGACGTGAAACCTCCCGGCGAGCGACCACGCGCTCTTTTCTTCGCAGTGCTTTATGAATGATTGGCATGGACTGCTTCTGAATATTTCATGTGACAACACCTTATGAGGAACCGCACAACATTCAGTGTTTCCTTTGTATCAAGCACTTCACCAGAGCCTGTTTACAAGCTTACTCGTACTATGAACCGACAAATTTCCCAACGCTAGGAGAAATCTTCGCTTTCATGCGAAAACAGATGGGGCAATGCCCATGGTCAAATGTGGGTAATAAACCCAGAGACATACCGGCCTCAAAAGAAAGCTGACCGAAAACAAGTTTTTTACAAGATGCGAAAATAGCAAACAAAAAGCTGGTTCTTTATTTGATGGTTATATCTTTTATGGCCAACAAGATGAACTTGGCAGCCTTGCCATCTTCGGAGTAACTGCGAGCATCGAGACGCATGGTGCGGCGACCCAAAGAGGGGAATTCGGTTTCGACTTCAAAATTATCCACGCTTTCCTTTTTAGAAAGGGTTTCTTCAAGGAGCGTCCGCAGCTTGGGAACATTCCATTGGCCATGGCCAATATCATAGAGATAGTGGTTTTCCGTCTCTTCCGGAGTCACTTGGAAAAGACGATAGAATGCTTCGTTCGCGCGCTTGACCTGCAGGTCAGAACGCAACGTGATCAACGGTTGTTTGATGGTGGACATCACCAACTCGACCATGCGCCGGTGCTCGTCAATATCAACCAACAGGAGGACGGCACCATCAATTTTGTTTTCGCGGGTGCGGTAGGGGCGGATACGCAAGGCGTACCAATGGCCATCCCGATCCTGGACTTCCCGTTCTACGGTAGTGAGATTATCAATCACTTCCTGAATTGATTGATCGAGGTCCGGCGCGACAATGTTGCGGTTTAAATCGCTCAGACGCCGGCCAATATCCGAAGGGATGAGATTGAAAATCCTCTCCGCCATGGGAGTATAGCGGCGAATGGCGAGATCACTACTCAACATCAGGATGGCGACATTGACGCTGGCGAGGAGGTTAGTGAGGTCGTTATTGGACTGGCTAAGTTCGAAGTTGCGACTTTGGAGTTCATCGTTGAGCGTGGTCAACTCCTCGTTGGTGGATTGGAGTTCCTCCTTGGCTGTTTCCAGTTCTTCATTGGTGCTTTGCAACTCCTCGTTGCTGGACTGGATTTCTTCATTGGCTGACTTAAGCTCCTCGTTGGTAGCCTCCTGCTCTTCAATGATGGCCTGGAGCGATTCCTTGTTATGAGCCAATTCCTGACGCAAACGACTGACTTCGCGGCGTTCTGTTTCTCGCTGGACTTTGAGGGCCGACATGCCTGAACGATTGGATTCGGGCGAACCGCCAGTCGGGGGCATTTCGCGAAAGACAACCAGGAAAAATCGCTCGCTGTTGGGAGTCAATACGAAGGGGGTGACTTCAATGACGATAAACTGGAAGTGATCGTCAGGCAGAGTCGTGGCATTTTCCTGCTGGACAGGCACATCCTGTTTGATGGCCTTGGAAATGGCAGTGCGCAAATCCAGAACGAGGTTTTCCCGGGCCATTTTCAAGATGTTCAGACTGGCACTACCCGAGGCATGTTCGAGAAATCTGCCCGTATGGCCGCGGAAAAGCAGGACCTCCATTTGGGCATTAACGACCACGGCGGCGGGGCACCATTTGGAAAGAATAAGGCGATCCACGAACTGCGCGAGATCCGGAGACTTGGGCTCCGGCGCACCCTGGCCAACTTCGATACGGCCCTTCATCTTGTCATGCGTATCTTTGTAGAGGAGAGCGAAGCCGGGCCGGGTGTTGGCGGGTTTCCGAGCGTAAATTTTGTGCTTCTTATCGGTTAATGTAAAGATCTCGGAAGCGGCGCCAATAGCCTCTGAGGAACCCAGGAGCAGGAGGCCTTTGGGTTTTAGCGCATAGTGAAAGACCGGCATGATCTTTTTCTGCAGCAGTTGGCCGAGGTAAATGAGCACATTGCGGCAACTAATCAGGTCCAAATTGGAGAAGGGAGGGTCAACGATGATGTTTTGGCGGGCAAAAACGCACATGTCGCGGATGGCCTTGCTCACCTGATAATTGCCGTTGTTTTTAACGAAGAAACGGCGCAACCGTTCCGGGGAGACATCCAGGGAAATGCTTTCCGGATAGATGCCGGCGCGCGCTTTTTCCAGAGCGATGTCACTGATATCGGTGGCAAAGATCTGGGCGTTGACCTGGACGTGAGCGGATTCAAAAAATTCGACGAGGATCATGGCCATCGAATAAGCCTCCTCGCCGCTGGCGCAACCGCAGATCCAAATGCGCAACGGAGCATCGTTTTGACGATTCTTGAACAACTTGGGGAAGATGCGCCGTTTCAACGCCTGAAAGACCTGCGGGTCGCGGAAAAAGCCGGTGACATTGATGAGCAGATCGTTAAAGAGCGCATCCACTTCAATGACATGAGTGCGCAGGTGATTCAGGTAAGCGGGCAAATTTTCGATTTTATGCAGGAGCATCCGGCGCATGATGCGGCGGCGAAGGGTGCTGTGTTTATAAAGGGAGAAGTCAACCCCGGTGCGGGAGCGCAATAAGGAGAAGATGGCGTTGAGAGCCTCTTCCTTGTCGTGGAATAATTTTTCAGGCTCGGCAGGGGTGGCGGAGGCCCGCGCCTTGTGTTTAGACGAAGGCGCTGTGAAAGGATGACGGGCAATACGTCCCAATTCCTTGGCGATGGCTTCGGGCGGGAGGATCAAATCGGCACAGCCTATGGAAATGGCGCTGCCGGGCATGCCGAAATATTTGGCTGATTTTTCGTCCTGTGCAAAGGTCAGGCCGCCTTCGCCTTTGATGGCTTGGAGGCCCAAAGTGCCGTCTGTTCCCGTGCCGGAAAGGACAATGCCAATGGCCCGATTCTGCTGTTCCTCCGCGAGCGAGCGGAAGAAGAGATCCACAGGCATGTGGGGTATGCCAGCTTTTCTTGGCTGCATGCGAAGATGACCACGGACAAGGGTCATGTTCACATTGGGCGGGATGACATAGATGCGATTGGATTGGACGGGCACGCCTTGCCGGGCTTCCATGAGGGGCAGGGAAGCGGAACGGGCAAGTAATTCGCTCAATTTGCTCTCGTGCTTGGGGTCTAAATGCTGCACGAGTACAAAGGCCATGCCACTATCCTGAGGCAAATGAGCAAGCAAAGGAACAAAGGCTTCGTAACCGCCCGCGGAGGCCCCAATACCGACCACCAGAAAATCCAAGCTGGGTTGGGCACCTTCGGGTGAGGCGGTGATGTCCGTGTTTTCATCATCAACCTGCGGTTTGGACGGGGCGGGGCGGGAAGCTTTTTTACGCTGAGATGGGCGTTTGCTGGAGCGTGATTGAGAGGGTTTTTTCTGGGCCATAGTCAGGAAAAGTGGTCGGAATGACCACCAAGCATTGTTTGTTTCACCGGTTGCTTTATTACCATAACTTGATCAATTCCGTGCTTGAAAGGAACGGAAAAGCCAATTCCTGTAGCCGATGGTGATACGTCAGGTCGAAACAACTCACTACACACAAGACTAATCTGCATTGGGGTATTTACAATGAGGAAATTGGGTGGGAAGAACGGAATCCAACCCATTCAGGGTGTTGATTATTCCATTTCGGGGAAGATGTTGGGTTATTGCTGCGACAAAATGTAAGTAGTTAGCATGCCAAGGGTTATGTGGACAGCTTGTGAATGGATTGTGAATAACTTTTGGTATCCTTGGAACTACACACTATGTCAAAGTTGCGGCAATGAAAGCCTTCATGAGAGTGTTGGTTCAAGACACGAAAACCCAACTTTACCTCGGCCGAGCTGCATCATGGACTCCTGATTTTAATCAGGCGGTGAATTTCGAACATACATTGAAGGCGTTTAACTATCTTGGGGTTTCCCAAATGAAGGATGCCCAGATCGTGATGAAGTTTGAAGATGGGCAATATGATATTCGGCTGAATCCTCCTCAACAGAGGATGGCATTTTCGCTTAGAGCGTATTAAGGGAAGAAGGTTGGTTTTTTCACAGGTTGTTCACTGGGGGTAATTCAAGTGATGCAACCCTTTCAGGATAGCAAATTTCATGTTGGTTCCCTGGGTTGGTTCGCGCATCTTCTGTCTTTGCGCGAATTTACCAAGGGCTGAGGAACATTCAATCGTCCGGCCGGGGCAAGGACGGGAGCTTGCGCTATTACCGGATTAATTTTCAAAAACCTTTCAGGATTGAGAGGCTGCAAGCAGGCAATTTTGAGATTTGGTTACGCACCGCCGCTAAAAGCACACCAGTAGA
>JAQGPC010000298.1 GCA_028293285.1 Pedosphaera sp. | reverse complement strand
CGGCAATAAGCCAGTTGCACCCTGGCGCTTTGCAACTGCCCCAGATCAAATTTAACGGTCCCTTCATCCTGACGAACCAACGCCCGTTGATCCTCCAATTGCTGCCTGGGTATGGCATTGCTGGCATAGGCGGCTTCAAATCTGGCGAGATCGATGCGTGCTCCCGCCAGCAGGGCCTGGTCGCGCTCATATTGTCCCTGTGTGGCCGTCACCTGTGCTTGATTTAGACTGGGATCAATCTCAGCCAGGAGGTCGCCCTTGTTAACCAACTGACCTTCGATGTAGTTCACCTGGATGAGTTGTCCGGTTGCCTGACTGGCTACGGTCACGGTGTTCACCGGCGTCACCGAACCCAGCGCATCGACGTAAACTCCAATATCGCCATTGGTCACCGTGGCGGTGGTCACCATTACCGCTACTGGGGCTGGTCTCGATTTAGGCTTGCCCGTGCGGTACCGGAAGAAAAAGAACGCGCCAATGCCCAAAACGACCGCAAGAACAATAAGTCCCCAAGCCCGGGAATGCCTTCGTTTGCGTTCTGCAGGGGATGGTGGCTGAGGGGGAGGATTTCCCGCATTTAGTTTGTCTTCGGGCATTTCCGTTTTGTGCTGAACCAGCCAAGGCTCGGGATGGACACATTGGGCCTCTTCAACGTGCTTGTCCTCCAATGGCTAAGTTCGTGTTACAAGGGTTCCAATACTCAGTATTCTGCCCAAGATTCCATTCGAGCTTACCTCGCTATAGACGGGCTCCATACCAAAATCCACTTTATGGCTGGATAACGCCTCCTTTTACGACTCGGCAGAAGTTACCACTTCCAAGCATTGAATGCAAAGAGCTCGTAACATCGAATTGCCAAACGCCATATCTGTGACTTGGGCCGCTTGGCCTGGGAAAGACACTGGGCACCATGTTGAACGGTGGCTGCAGCTCACGGAAAAGATCTTTGAATTTGCATGCACAACACGAGATAAGTTTGCCAAGGGTGACCATTTGATCAAAATGAGATTTTGCTGGCCGTAGGATTGAACCTAATTCTGAAAAACAAAAAGCCAGTATCCAGGCCATAAACCGTTTTTCATTCTGGAAACGCCAGTTTCAGAAAGCTCAATAGGAATTTCCAAAAGGAGACACTTTCAAACCCAAACTTAACCAGCCTCAACCGGTGGAGCAGGGGATGCTTCAATTGAACCATTTGTAAAACTCACATACTTTGGCATATCCCTTGAATACTGACCTCCGAGATCGTTTGCACAATGACAGGCTCTAGTGGACAGGAGTGAGTGGGGAATTTCTTGCTTTCACATGACGACCGCCTGATGGCGGCGGGAATTTGGTGGGGTTTTTTCCCGGGTTGAAAGCAGAAGCAATCGGGGAGAGTGTATAAGTAGAAAGGAGAGGCGAAATGAATGTGGCATTTATCGGTTTGGGCAACATGGGGTTGCCCATAGCTCGCAATCTGATCAGAGCGGGACACACACTGACGGTTTATAACCGGACGCGGAGCCGTGCCGCGCCGCTGGAATCATCGGGCGCACAAATCGCTGCGACCCCGGTCGAAGCTGCTGCCAATGCTGAAGCGCTCATCACCATGCTGGCGGACGATCGCGCTGTCGAGGCGGTAATGTTTGCGCCGGGCAACGCCATTCAGGCCCTCCGTGCCGGTGCCGTCCATGTTTCCATGAGCACGATCAGCGTGGCCCTGTCGCGCCGCCTGGCAGAAGCTCACCATGAAAGGCGGCAGCATTATGTTGCCGCAACCGTCTTCGGCCGGCCTGACGCTGCCGCGGCTGCGAAGCTGTTTGTTGTCGTTGCGGGTGCGCCGGAACAGATCAGGTTTTGCCAACCCCTTTTCGAGACGGTGGGGCAGAAGACTTTCGTTGTTGGCGAAGACGCTCCGGCAGCCAACGTCATCAAGCTGGCCGGGAATTTTCTGATCACGGCCACCATCGAAGGACTGGCGGAAGCCATTGCGTTGGTCCGGAAACACGGACTTGACCAGAATGCGTTTCTGGAATTCCTCACGGGATCACTCTTTTCCGCGCCGGTTTATCGGAATTACGGAGGCATGCTCGCTGCGGACAAGTTCGAACCGGTGGGGTTCAAATTGCCGCTCGGATTTAAGGACAACCGGTTGCTGCTTGCCGCCGCAGAGGAGGTCGCGGTTCCCATGCCGCTGGCGAGCCTGGTGCATGACCGGTTTGTGGCCGCCCTGGCGCAGGGATTGGCCGAAGCCGATTGGGCCGCCATCGGCCACATTTCATACCAAAATGCGGGCCTCAAAGAGGCCACCTGACTGGGGCTGAACGCGATTTGAAGCACTGGAAAGGAAAGAGAATATGGAGAACTCGATGTTTGTTTCAGCGACAGGCCTGCCGCAACACATTACTCGGAGACATTTTATCCAGTCCGCAGAAATGCTTGGTTTGGGAGCGGCACTAGGAGCAGGTCTTAGTGCGCCGAAGCGAAGTGGCCCAGAGGATGCCAAGCAAGGTTCTGCAACCGCTTTGGATGGGATTCCCCGGCGGACGCTCGGCCAGACGGGGGTTCAAATTTCCGCGCTTGGTCTTGGTGGTCATCACCTCGGGGATGTCAAGAATGTGGACGAGGCGATTCAGATTATTCATGGGGCGTTGGATGCGGGCATCACCTTCTTTGATAATTGCTGGGAGTATTATAACGGCGAAACCGAGAACATACTCGGTCGCGGACTCAAGGGTTGGAGGGACAAGGTCTTTCTCATGACCAAAGTCTGCACACACGGTCGTAGTGGCGAACTGGCCATGCGCATGCTGGAGCAGTCGCTGCGGCGACTTCAAACCGACCACTTGGACCTATGGCAAATCCACGGCATTGTCTATGAAAACGATCCCGAGCTGGCCTATGCCAAAGGCGGCGTGCTTGAAGCCTTTGACAAAGCGAAGCAGCAGGGGAAAACCCGTTTTGTTGGTTTCACCGGCCATAAGGATCCAGCTTTTCATTTGCGGATGCTCGAACTCGGCTATCGATTCGACACCGTGCAGATGCCGCTCAATCCTTTCGACGCGAATTATCACAGCTTCGAGAAACAAGTCTTGCCGGAGGTCAATCGGCGGGGGATGGCAGCGTTAGGGATGAAGAGCATGAGTGGCGGCGGCGAGCCTGTAAAGAAAGGAATTGTCCAAGCCGAGGAACTGCTGCGCTATGCCATGAGCCTGCCGGTGGCGACGACCATCTGCGGCATGGACTCGCTCAAGGTACTGGAGCAAAACCTGCGCGTCGCGCGTGGCTTCAAGCCCATGACGGAAAGGGAAATGGAAGCGTTGCGCGCCCGGTGCGCCCCCGTAGCAGCCGATGGCCGTTTTGAGCCCTACAAGGTTTCGTTGCGATTTGACAATCCGTTAACCCGTCTTCCCCATGGCTTCCCTCTGGATCAGGACCAGAAAGAGGTCAAAGCGATGTTGCAAAAAGGGACAGGTACTTGGGAGACGGTCTAAGTGCGAAGCGCGGAACAGGAACGTACAGTGGAGGAAGTATGAACTTACACAAAAGCGGCGCCAATGAAATAGCGGGAGTAACTCCAAATCTGCACCGGCGGCGCTTCCTACAGGCGGGCCTTGTCGGTGCGGGAGCGGTTTTGGCCAATCCACTGCTGAACGGTTCTATGTCCGCCGCACTGGCACCGCTGGAGATGACCAACACTGGTCCCGAGAATATTCCGCGTAAGCCGCTGGGACGTACGGGAGTGCAACTCTCGATTTTCGGCCTCGGCGGCTATCACTTGGGTACCCTCGATTCCGTGGGCGATGCAGTCAGGATCGTTCACGAGGCGACTGATGCGGGCATCAACTTCTTTGACAATGCTTGGGAATATAATGAAGGTCGAAGCGAGGAATTTATGGGACAGGCTTTGCAGGGCCGACGCGACAAGGTCTTCCTTATGACCAAAGTCTGCACCCATGGACGAGATAAACAGGTGGCCATGCGGCAGTTGGAAGAATCTCTGAAACGGCTGCGCACAGACCATCTGGATCTCTGGCAAATTCATGAGGTCATCTACGACAATGACCCGGAACTCCATTTCGCCCGGGGCGGCGTCGTTGAGGCCCTGGATCTGGCCAAAAAGCAGGGCAAAGTCCGATACGTCGGCTTTACCGGCCATAAGAACCCCGCCATTCACCTCTCGATGCTGGCGCACAATTATCCCTTCGACAGTGTTCAAATGCCGCTCAACTGTTTTGATGGGACTTATCGCAGCTTCGAACAGCAGGTTTTGCCGGAAGTCCGGCGCCGCAGCATCGCAGCGCTCGGTATGAAAAGCCTCGGCGGCGACGGCCAACCGCTGCTTCATGGGATCGTGAGCGTGGACGAAGCGTTGCGTTATGCCATGAGCCTGCCCGTGGCGACCACCGTTTCGGGTATCGATTCGCTCTCGGTGCTCCGCCAGAATCTAACCATCGCCCGGGGATTCAAGCCCATGAGTCCCGAGGAAATGCAGGCCCTGCGCCAGCGCTGTGCGATCTTTGCCGCCGACGGCCATTTGGAATTATACAAATCAACCGTGAAGTACGACGCAAGCGTCGGACGCGAGCAGCACGGCTATCCATCGCAGGAGCAACTCCCGCTGTGAGCACGCTCATCTCCCAGGGCCATGCTCCCTGGCGAGTTCGCTGCTGCCGCAAACGCAGATAGATTGGATTCTCAACGAAAAAAATTAGCGATTGGGTTCCAAGTTCATGGCCTTCTTGTTGCGCCCAGCCAAAGAGCCGCATGCAGTCGCTGACTTGCTGATCAAAAGTCTATGTTGCCGATTCGTAGCAAACGGGGCGCTTACCCCATAGCGCCATCTTGTTTTTTTGGATAGGGTGGAAGGTACGGGTTTGGTCTGCAACAACGTGCCGTAGCCATTCGACCCGGCCCGAGACTTAAGGAGCAATATGGAAGGCGATTCCCACGACAACGATCCACCCTTGGAAAACCGGGTCGATGCGCAACACTGGCCGAAAACCAATCAACGGCAACAAACCGAAGCCGACCGGCTGGAGATGTTAAAGACCTGCGAGGAGAACGCTACGGGCGATCCTGAGTTGCGACGGGCGCAGCCTCCAGAAGAAAGAAGCAAGGCCAGGATCGGCCACCACTCTGAGGCTGCCGCTGGCATCCCCGCGATTCTCAAGACGATGCAGTATGGCTTGGACCAAATGAGCGTGGACCACACTTTCAGAACTTACCTTAAAATCAACCAAAAGGACGGGTTTGACTGTCAAAGCTGTGCCTGGCCGAACCCGGATGGAAAACGTTTCGTGGCGGAATTTTGTGAGAACGGGGCCAAGGCTGTTGCGTCGGAGGCAACCACCCGCCGTGTCAGACCGGAGTTCTTTCAAAAATGGTCGATTGATGAACTGGCCGATCAAACAGATCACTGGCTCAATGAGCAGGGACGCCTGACGCATCCCATGGTTCTGCGGCCGGGGCGGCGCCATTATGAGCCGATCGCTTGGAGCGATGCCTTTGCGCTGATCGCGGAGGAATTGAATCGGCTCAATTCACCGAATGAGGCCTCCTTCTACACTTCCGGGCGCACGAGCAACGAAGCCGCGTTTGTCTACCAACTCTTCGTCCGCCAGTTCGGGACGAACAATCTGCCGGACTGCTCCAACATGTGCCATGAATCCTCCGGCACCGGGCTGGTGGAGAGCCTCGGCGTAGGCAAGTCCACGGTAACGTTTGGCGATTTCTCAAAAACGGACCTGATCTTCATCATCGGCCAAAACCCGGGCACCAACCATCCGCGCATGTTGACCACGCTCCAGGACGCAAAGCAGAACGGCGCAAAGATTATTGCCATTAATCCCCTGCCGGAAGTCGGTTTAATGCGCGTGAAGAACCCCAACCCGCAGGAATATTCCAATCCGCTGGCCTATCCCGCGCACCTGTTGGGAAAAGGGTTCAAGCTCGCCGACCTTTTCCTGCAAGTGCGTATCAATGGCGATGTCGCGGTGCTCAAAGGCATCATGAAGGCGATGCTGGAAGAGGAGGATCGCCGCCCGGGCGAAGTTCTCGACCACGAGTTCATCAAGCAGTACACCGCGGGGTTTGACGACTTTGCCGCCGACCTGAGGCAGACGAGCTGGGAGGAGATCGTGGAGGAAAGCGGAGTTCCGAAAGAGAGGATTGGCGAGGCCGGTCAAATGATGGCGAACTCAAAGCGCATGATTGGTTGCTGGGCCATGGGGCTGACCCAACACAAGAACGGGGTCGATAACGTCGAGGCCGCCATCAACGTGCTGCTATTGGGCGGCCACATGGGAAGGCCGGGGGCCGGGGCCTGCTGCGTGCGCGGACACTCCAACGTGCAGGGCGATCGCACCATGGGCATCTGGGAGCGGATGCCTCAGGGATTTCTTGATGCTCTGGGACGTGAGTTCAACTTTACACCGCCATCAAAGCATGGCTGCGACACGGTGGATACGCTCAAGGCGATGCACGAGCGGGCGATCAAGGTATTCTTTGCCATGGGTGGGAATTTTCTCTCCGCCACGCCGGACACCTGTTATACCGCCGAGGCGCTGCGCCGTTGCCGGCTCACGGCGCATGTTTCGATAAAGTTGAACCGAGCGCACCTGATTACGGGAGAACAGGCGCTGATCCTGCCTTGCCTTGGCCGGTCGGAGAAAGACCGCCAGGTTGCGGGTGAACAGTTTGTGACGGTTGAGGATGCCCTGAATGTCATCAGTTCCTCGCGCGGGGTGGTCGAGCCCGCCTCGCCCGATCTGCTAAGTGAACCGGCCATCGTGGCCGGATTGGCGAAAGCCACCCTGGGAAGGCGAAGCACCGTGGATTGGGATGTCCTAGTGGCGGATTATGACCGCATCCGCGATCACATCTCGCATGTCATTCCCGGCTTTGAGGAGTTCAACCAGCGAATTCGCGCAGATATTTTTTACCTGCCTAATGCGGCGCGCAACCGTGTGTTCAAGACCACAACGGGAAAGGCAAATTTTATCGTTCACCAGATTCCGCACCATGATCTCAAACCGGGCCAGTTCCTGATGACCACCATCCGAAGCCATGACCAGTTCAACACGACGATTTACAGTCTGAATGACCGGTATCGCGGAGTGTATGGCGGGCGGCATGTGATTTTCCTGAACCCGGATGATCTTCCGGAGGCCGGGTTGAGTGCGGGACAGTTCGTTGATATCATCAGCCATTTCAAAGACGAGGAACGAATCGCCTGCCATTTTCAAGTGGTGCCCTATGAAATCCCCAGGCGATGCGCGGCGACCTATTACCCGGAAACAAATGTTCTGGTGTCCGTCGGCAGTGTGGCGGATAAGAGCAACACGCCCGTTTTCAAGTCGGTTCGTATCAGTCTGAGACCCGCACAGCGGTCGTCATGAAGATAACAACCCGTTAGGAACAAAACTTGCATTTTCCCTCATGCAAGAGGAACGCTTGGCACCCTTACGGCTTTTCCGGAGATCGGGAACCGGCCCGCGCTACCACACGCCCGGCGCGCCCCAGAAGCCCCAGTTCATCGCAGCATCTTGATTCATTTGAGCCGCCTCTAACTGCTCATCGGCTATCTTCTGCTGCTGGCCAAGTTGTTTAAAACGTTGATATTCGTTTTCGCCCCCCACATAGACGATGCCGGCTTTCTTGTCAGCATAGGCATAGGTCACTTTTCCGTTGAAGTCACGGCGTTGGACTTTAAAGGGCGGCAGGGCGGTGTAGCTTGCCTGTTGTTGGGGCGTGGAGGGAGTCATGGTGTGGAATCCGGCGGCTGAAAGCAGAGATTCTGTGTTGTGTTCTCTTGTGCTGGCGCAACCCAACAAGCCGAGCGCGGCAGCAGTCATGGTCAGCAGGAAGATATAGGCTGCCATCAGTTTGCTTTGTTTCATAAGATTAATGTATTTACTGCGTGTGAAGTTGATCAGAATCATAGTCAGTGGCTGATGGAACGTATCCGTTATTCCGAGGCTGACGAAAGTCGCTGCCATCCGGATTGCTGGGTTGGCACATCGCCAGCGACCTCTTGCTTCTCCTTTTTGTTCTTGCCTCCATCGTGCGCCTCGTCCGGCGCGCGACTGGCACCAACAGTCTAAAATACACCTCCAAAGAGTCAGCGCTAGAATATCTTTATAGGGTGAAGTTCTACCTTTCCAGGTGCAGACCAAAGGCCATCAGCCTGCCGTTTAGGCCTAACTGCCACGATGCTGGCATGGCAAAAAACGACTTGCTTAGAATGTGAAGGTCAGGGCGGTGTAGGCGAAATCAATGTCGCGGTGTGGGCCAGTGGCCGCAATAAAGGCACCGTGGAAGAAGTGGCTATAACCCGCATAAACGTTGATGTAACGATCAAACTGCCAGTTCACCTGCAGGTCAATCTCGCCGCCAATTGCACTGGCATTGCTCCCACCGCTGGCCCTCAGGACGGTGCCGGATGAAGTATAGACCGCGTCCTGATTGCTCTCGCGCCAAAACTGACGATACTCAGTGAGCAACTGCAACTGCTTCGCGCCGGGCTTGTCTTTCAACAAGGTTAAGGTGACCCCGGGATGCACATCAATAATGTTTTGCCGGCCGATGGCGTCGATGATGCCGAACTGGTCGTGCGCGGAGGGGAAAAGCTGGTCAAAGGTGTTGCCTGGGTTGTCGCGCCGTCCGCCGCTCGCAATGTCGGATCCCAGAAACAAGCGGGGCTCGAAAACCACATTTGTCAGCGTGTAGCCGCCGATTGCAGCCACGGAAAATGCATGAGTCGTCTTGAAATTGAACCGCCCGATTTGATAATCGGCCTCGAGATCAAAATCGAACGGCTTGGGACTGCCCGAGAAACGCGTGCCCAGGGTATAACGGTTTTCTCCGGCTGTGGTTTGGTTGAAAGTAATGCTCTGCCGGTTGACGTACAGGGCGTACATTTCCAGCTTCGCTTTGGCCTTTGCCAATGCGCCGGGAATCTTCCAGGTATCGTAAATGCCCGCGATGAACGTGTCAGGAACATCATCGTCGAACCTGTATGGCAGCACCCGGACCGGCTGCGCATAAAATCCATCCAAAGTATTCCCAGACGTGGCGAGCGTTCCCCGCACTGCATCATACGTACGGCGGACGTTCGTCCAATCCGAGACTCCGAGGAGCCGCTCGGCGCCAAACACGATGACCTGCCTCCCGCCGCGCAGTGTGAGACTTGTTTCCCCGGTCAACGGGATCTGTATATCAACAAAAGCTTGGTGCAGATCAAATTCGTCTTCGTCACTTGGCCGTGGCCCGCCTGCGCGGCCTTGTTCCGTCGCGCTGATTCCCTGGACGAATACCCGCACAATCGGACCCAGATGCAGGTCCGCATTGGCCATCGCCCGAAGCAGGTTGTATCCACTTTTGTCCCGGGGTTCGGTGCCAAACAAATCGTTCGGGAAGTTCTCGTATCGAGCGCGCGCCTGTCCGCCTAACGTGACATACCAGTTGGTCCGGTCGTTCAAGGGGATGTACTTGATCCGATCAAAAGCATTCGTGCGCGCCGCCGGATCGGCAAGATAGCTGTAATCCTCATCGTAACGGAGTTGCGTGAATGCCGGCGGAATAGAGTCCTCAGCCTTGACGACATTCAAAACGGCAAAAACTAATGTGCTGGCCGCAACGATCTGGAGAAAAGATTTTATAAGCCTTGATTCCTGCTAGGTTGGATCCGAGTGCGAGGATATTGGATGTGGGCGAATCACTGAAGCCGGGTGTTCACCCTATTGTCATAAATCTGGTTTTGAGGATGATAGAGAGAAGCGGGCGTTACCACCTGTGTGTTCTGCCAAAACTTGGCTGGGTATCACCCGCCCAGTGTTGAAAAACCGGAGGCGAGGCAAATAGCATCTCTTTGCCATTTTATCCAGTCTGGGACGGGCGGTATGACTCGACGATGTATGAATGCTAAAATTCAACCAAGCCAAAACGTCCAATCATCCAATCCGTCTCAGCCCATTCGCGGCAAGGATGGCGCACCGATCATCGGACCGGGGAACCCCGCACGCAAGGCCGGGAATCCCGACGTCATTGTATCGCCTTCCACGGACCCCGGCACGCCGGGAAACCTGAGATGGGCTTTTGCCGATATTCGAGTGGTGAGAGGAATGTCTCAGGCCCTCTGCATCGTATTATTGCTGTTGACCTGTTGCGCGCTCTCAGCGCAGAACGAAGTGCCTCGCGTTCGGAATATTGTTCTGGTTCACGGCGCCTGGGTGGATGGTTCCGGCTGGAAAGGCGTTTACGATATTCTGGTCAAGGATGGCTACAACGTCAGTATCGTCCAGGAGCCGGAGACATCCTTTAAAGAAGATGTGGCCGCCACGAAGCGCGTCCTTGCTCAACAAGATGGACCGTGCATTCTTGTCGCTCACAGCTATGGGGGAGCCGTAATTACTGAAGCCGGGATGGATACATCGGTTGTTGGTTTGGTGTACATCGCGGCCCACATGCCCGATGCTGGAGAGAATGAGGCTGACGATGGAAAACGATTCCCAAGTGACCTCAGCAAGTCCACTGCGATAAAGAAGACGGCAGACGGTTTCACTTATCTCGATCCCGCGCAGTTTCATGAGTACTTCGCAGCCGACCTGTCTGCTGAGCAGGCCGCTTTCATGGCGCGATCGCAGGTGCTCAACGCAGCTGACAATTTCAAAGCGGTTATCACCACTGCTGCGTGGAGAAGTAAACCGACCTGGATGTTGGTGCCGACCAAGGACAGAATCATCAACCCCGAACTAGAACGGTGTTATGCCTCACGAGCAATCAGCCACATGCTCGAAGTCGCAGGCGCCAGCCACTCGGTCTACGTCTCCAGACCGAAGGAGGTTGCAGCTCTGATCGAAGAAGCTGCTTCGCACGTTCGATAGAAAATATAATGGCAGCCGCGCCCAGGACTTGGTGC
>JAQGPC010000276.1 GCA_028293285.1 Pedosphaera sp. | reverse complement strand
GCGGTTGTAACGGAGGGGGCTTTGCAATCGCGTTGGGCACAACCACGCTGCCGATGGTGGGCACGGAAAAATTGATGGTTGGTGATTCTGGAGTGACCACGACGATTTGCGCTTGCGGTTGCTCCTGGTCGGTTTGCTGCTCCTGTTCAGTAGCTTGAGGCGGCGGTGTGACTATCGGCTCCAGTAGCGCGGGGATTGCTTCATCCATGATTGGAGGCGCTTTGATAATGGAATTTGCAGGCTTTGCGCCGGTCAATCCGACAACTAAAAAAAGCAGGCAGATTGAATTTATCCAGGCGAGCTTGCGAGTATTATCGCGCTGGGACGGAGGGAGGCAAAACTTTGCCAGGTCAGAGCGCAACTGGTAATTGCGTGATAAGCTGGAATCAGTTGTCTTCATATATTAGCCACCCAAGCTGCCTGGCCTTGCAGTCACCCTTTCAAAAGAGTGGCCGCAAGTCCGGCAATCGTTTTGAACTGCGTTTGCATCAATCTGATTTCTCAGAATGCGTAACTTATGGAGCCATAAAAACCTCTACGGCTGCCAAACTGAGGTGCTCCCACGCCAATCCCGCTCCCATCGCGCAGTACGTAGATTTGATCGAACACGTTTATGACATCAAATCGGACTTTTAACTTATTCTTGCCAACCTGGAAGTCATGTTCGATGCCCAGGCTTGCCGTCTCATACGCCGGCAACTTCCGGCCATTCGGAATGTCTCCATCAGCACGCAAGCCATTCCCATAGATCACGTCCGCATAAACGAGGGTGTTTTTCCACTGGTATGAAACTCCCGCCGAAGCGGTGAAGGTCTGGTTGTGGTCGGTGAAGATATAGTGGTCCTTGATATACGCCAAATCCGCTGGATCAAAATTGAATTGGGCGGAGTTGATGTCCTGCGCTTTTTGTTGGGAATAGGCGAAGTTGCCAAACGCGGAAAACCCATTCTTCTTGTAGGTGGCGGAAAGTTCGACTCCATACGTCTCGCCACGCGCATAGTTAAATGGGGTAATAATCAACGCCTGTCCGAATTGCCCGTCGTCCAATTGGTTCTTGGCGTACTTGTAGTAACCATCCACGCCAAGGGTCAAACCCGGAGCAACAATCTGCGTTGCACCAATATCAAAGTAATCGGCACGCTCCGCTTTTACCGGATCATTCTGACTGTTCGCTGCGGCATTCGAGGTATTGTCGAACTTGGCGACAGTGGCCTGCGAAATCGACTCCAATGGGGGCGGGGTAAAGTACCTAGCGTAGCCCGCATGCAATGTTGTTTTCTCCGTGGGTTTGAAGATGGTATTGATCCGCGGCTCAAATGCTGACTCCTGGATAAACGCATCCGACACATCCACCCGCCCACCAAAGTTAACCGTCCACTTCTGGGTTATCTTCCATTCATCCTGCAAATAAGCTCCGTAGAGATAACCCCATTTGGAACCGTTATCGACAATCGGAAAGGGTGGCGGCACCGCATTGCCTCCGCTGTCGATTGCAAAGACCGTGGTGGTCGAATCCGCAACAGCTTTTGAGGCCGAGAATTGAAAACCGCCACGCAACGTATGGCTTTCATTCAAATCAAAGCTGGAATCACCCTGGAAACCGTGTGTGAGAATGTTCCGATCCACACTACTGGCCACACCGTTAAAAAACAGATCGCCCATGGAGTCGGGCCGAAACAGCAGGCTGCTGTAGCGGCTAAATCCCGCCAATTGAAAATTCAGGTCACCCATGATTTTCTGATACGACAGCACCCCGTAATAATTCTGCTCCGTCTGATTTTCATTCAGGCTGCTGGAATTAAAGGCCGTGCCACCCACCGGAAACGGGTTGCCATTGGGGTCCGTTCCGGCCGTCTGGCCTGGATTGTTGGGGATTTGGAAATAGCTGTGGGAGCCGCTGAGGATCAAGTTAAGCCGACTCGTGTCATCCAATACGTAGGAGAGATAAGCGAAGCCCTTGAATTGGTCGGTCTTGTCATGAATGGGGTCGCTGCTGCCGGTGGGATTCTCAATGCCTTGGCTACTGTGCAGATAACTGCCGCTGAAAAAATAATTAAGGTTCCCCTCCTTGCCGCCGTATTCAAAACTGGGTCGGATGGTGTCGAAGCTGCCGCCAAAAAGAGTAAGTTCGCCGCCCTGCTCGAATGCTCCGCTTTTGGTGTGGATGTCCACGACCCCAGTCGTACGGAAACCATATTGGGCGGGCAAAGCGCCCGTCACCAGTTCGAGGGTATCAATGAACCGCGTGTCCAGTTCCGAGCCGAAACCGGTGATGCCCTCCGGCAAGATAATGTCATTGATGCGGTATTGGAGATTCGCATGCTCATTACGCACATGAATCTGGCCGAACGAGTCCTGCGCCACACCGGGCGCCCGGAGCAGCACCTGATTGAACGGGGCATTGGCTCCCGCCGGCGTGGCGGCAATTTGCTCTTTGCCAATGGTGTAGGTGGTTGCGCCCAGGTCCGCTGCGATCTTAATTCGCGCCTCGTCCAGTTTCCCGACGACCGTCACATCTTCCAGCTTGGTAACATTCGTGGAACTGCCGGAAGTCGAACCATTGGAAATGGCCGCCGGGTCGTTGGTTTGCGCAAGGGCGTGGCTTCCACAAGCCAGTGAAGCCAGCAGGATGGCGGCCCAGTACGCGCGTTGGTTATTTAACGGGATTTTAGTCAGTACAGAAGAATTGCGAGATTGAAAATTTGCCTTCATAGCTATGGTCAATAATGGTTACACGAACTTTGGTCTAAACTTTTGGTTGCATTCACAGGCTCAGAAGCGGCAGAGCACAGCACTGCTACGACGGAGTCTGATTTAATTAAAACGACGGACGGATGTGATTAAGCGAAGAGAGAAGCGAAGGCAGGAGGAGCACGACTGGAAGAATAGCGGTAATCCGCTGAAGGAAGCAGGAAAGTATCAGGCAGCAAACTGATCCCGGCAAAAACCAAAACAACGAAAGCCAAAATTGGTGCAACCGTCGAGGCGTGTACCTGGCCTTTTGCAAAAAGTGTGATCGCGCAATGATGGTCGGCAGAACCGGCATCCTCATGGATGGCTTTATGGAATGAAGCACTTGCGCTCGCCGAGGAGAGGAACAGAACAAACCCGGCCAACAAAAGCGCAGACGCTATTTTGCTGAACTTGTTTTGTTCAAAAAACTTTCTCACTGTTTCAGAGATTTTCTGCAATTAACCACTCTACGAATCTCATTGCAAGCTTGTTTTATTTATCGTTTTGAAATCTGCCTCAGGACAGCCTCTCTAACTCAAGCAAATCTGGAGCCAATATGCTTGAAGGATGAGTTTAAGTGAAAATACCAAAAAGGCACACAATTCGCTCGTTCCAAGCTAACTATTATAGCTCGGTTTAACTTGCCCTGATGAAGCCAACCATTCTCTTCTGCAACCTAATCAACAAATCTCTGAACGTTCCTTTTCCGTGCGAGTTGCATGTTAATACTCGTTAAGCAAAAACCCGCAATGCACACCGGAGCGGTTAAGCAATGGATCGCTTCTCTCAGCAAAACCGAGGCTCTGCGCAAGGCCGGCACGCTCGCAGAAAACTTTTGGCTGCGCGCTCTTTTACCAATATTTCCCTAACTTCACTTGGACTGCTGAGACCTTAGTTGAAAGAATTGCCTTTGATTTAATGGGGCGAGCGTCACTGTCAGAATATTTGTGTCCTGGATTAAATTGGTCACTGGAGCCCCAGGAGATCGGAGGCATCAAATCGGTCGCGCTCCAAAGGGTAAAATTACCGTCTGGGGCCAACTCAGGCAGAGAGCATTCCCTGTTTGGGTCATCACCAGTTTGAGTGGCAGCGACATTCCAAATACCTGAAAGGCAAAAAGAGAATACCCATAGCTGGTCAAGCGTGTGATTCCATACAAACGTACATAGCGGGCTGTCACTGAGGGAAGTTGATTCGCTCAGTGCCTCCAGCACCATTCATGTCCGTAGTGAGTGAAAACGCCGTCCTTGAAGCAAGTCGCTCCGCCGCCTTCAGTTCCAATCCATAGGGCCCCCCGTGATCGGGGCACAAGGCGGTAATGGATGGATTTTGCAGCTGAGGAGTATTCTTGACATCAAAGGAGGTGAAATGGACGCCATCAAAACGAGCCAAGCCATTGCGAGTGCCCACCCAGAGATAACCGTCGAGTGTCTGAGCGATGGCTTGCACAGCCGTGTGCGGGAGTCCATCGTCCGTTTGCCAGGTGCGGGCAGTATAAGGGAAAGTAAGGTGGTCCATGCTAAAACAATCCAACCAGTCGATGTTGGCACTAATCTGCCGTTTATAATCAAACTGGGAGGGACGGTTCACATCGCGACCAACGATAATAAGACTGCCGTCCTAGTTTCTACCTACAGCCGGATATGGCTCAACCGACCCGACCATTCCGCAGAAGGCCGACCAATCCCACGAGGATCCCGCCTGCATCTGCCAGCAATGACTAAAGTCAGTCGTTCCCTCACGCTCAATCGCGATCACTTCCAAGTGACCATCGGCGTTTTTTCCCACAGCTATGCCCTGCTTGACCCTTCCGCCGAGACTGGACCAAAGCGACCACTGGGCTCCGTTTGTGGAATTGAACTGGTAGATATGATCAACCGCATTGCTACGCGTATTGACAGCAAAACCTCCAAACGCCCATCCACATTCTTTTCCATCACCACTTGGCCCATCTTGGGATCGACTTGTAGGGCGGCCCCAGCCGTTAAATTCATCGTGCAAAGCAGTCCCACCAATTCAATAAGGCACTTTGTCCGCCGAGCGAGCCGGATGTGGGATACTTAAGCATGAAAAAGGAAAATCAGATCATCCAGTCGAAAAAAGCAGGAGGAATCCAGCGGAAAAAGTCTGAAAACAACCAGTATAACCAGCGCACAACGATAATTGCATCTTTGCGAATAATCGAATGTGTGCATGCAGCATACTATGACATTTGAATGAATTTTTTGCCACGAAATAGTGACACAAATGAGTTGGGGGGGCGTCAAGTTCAGCAAATTGGTTTTTGGGTCAACTGAGCAGAAGTGCGTATTGATGTGGGAAGACAGCGCGAATCGTATGCGCCCAGAGCAAAAGCAGACATCCTTTGAGAAGCCAAGTTTTGGGCCTTAAGTAAGTGCCACTCCGGACTGACCTCGGTATAAGGTTGAATCGTGTTCCCACAAGACCCGGGCTTGAATCCGAACGGTGCCAAATGAGCGCCGGGTTGCCAACGCTCTCTTACTTTGTAAAATTACCCTTTACAACTCATTGGCTCGCATTTTTGGTAATGAAATCTATTGCTGGTTGAGAGTTTTTCGGAGCGAGGGGATAGTGGCCTTCGCCTTGGTTGATGATCACGCTGATCTGCCCGCCCAATTCTTTATAGCGTTTCTCGACGACCTGCGTTTGACTCTCAAGCCACGGGTCGAGACTGCCGCAAACGTGGAGGAGCGGCACGCCGGCTTTGGCCAACGGGGCAAGATTGTCAAGCGGTTGCGTTTTTGCCAGGTGGCTGCGCATGACCGGATTCTCGGCATAGATGCAGCAAACTTTGTCCGGGTTCGCCATGGCCCAAGCGTAGACTTCCCCGGCCGCCTGACCAGCACCTTCCATCACGGGTTTCCTGGAAAAGCCTTGGGCGATGAGGTAATTGTAGCATGCGTCCCAGTCTGTTTGCAGCGGGCCGTCGGCGTCGTATGAGACCGGACCGACGACGATATGGAAACCTTTGGCCAACAAACCCAAATCAGCGGCTGCGTCCCGATCAACAAAACCCGCCCGGAACACCCACGGCTTTCCGGGGGCGGTGACCTTGGGCACGATCACCCTTATGTCTCCCCGGACGCCGGCAATCTGGAATTCATAGCGGTCGTAGCTCGCAGTGAAGAAGGGGCCGCGGCAAGTGAGGAAAGTTCCGTCCTCGGGAAAATTCCGATACAAATTCTCGAGACCGTAGTAGGAAGACTTCGTGCACTTGCCGCCGGTAAAGGCCGGAGGGGCGGGGTTGGTAGCTTGAACGCTCTGCACGATGAAGTCCGCCATAGGGGCAGGGTCACGTAAACTGTGCGGATGATGGGCTCCGCCTTCCTTTATCATCACCGATATTCTGCCGCCAAACTGCTGATAGATGTTTTCAATCGGGGTCGAATACTTTCCAAGCAGCGGGTCCAGGCTGCCGCAAACGTGAAGCAAGGGCACGTCGTGCCTGGCCAACTCACCCAGCTTGGTCAGAATGTCGTAGTTACCACCCGGATTATCCGCATAAATGCAAGCAACCTGATCGGGATGGGAGGTAGCCCAAATATACGCGTATTCGCCGCCCCGGCTCATGCCGATGAAAGCGGGCTTTCGCGAAAGCCCATGTTGTTCGGTAAGAAATTTATACCAGGCATCCCATTGTGGCCCTGGTTTCAAGGTGGCGTCCGCCGAGGTGTAGGCGATGCAAAAACCGCGCTTGAGCAGTTCGATTTCGGTTTGCGGCTGATGGTCCCAGTAACAGCCACGCCAGGACCAAGGCATGCCTGTGGCAGCGCGTTTCGGCACGACCACGATGCAGCGTCGTTGTCCCGGCGGCGGAGCCTTCACCCCGCTGCCTTCCTCTGCTGGCGCTTTGAAAGGCGTGATGGCGAAGGTCGTTTCATCCATCAGGAAGTCGTAACGATCAAAGCCATGCCAGGGCGTCTTCTCGCCCATGAAGGATGAGCCTGGTTCGTCTGCCAGGGTTACGTTTGGGCCTCCGAGGAGCGGCGCCATGAACAATGCCGCGAAGATCAAATTCATAACAGGGTTCGCCTGCTGTCTGGATAATGGTTTCATAATTCGCTGGGAACTGAGGAAAGTTTGACAGAGCAACATGGAAAACGCCATCCCCTAAAGCGAGGATTCGGTTGAGGTCTGGAAGGACCCTGTCGGCTTCGGGTTTTCAGGCTGAAAT